>CAYNJI010000050.1:0-7579 GCA_964397605.1 uncultured Dehalococcoidia bacterium
TGGCTAGTCGGACCTGTCGGCCCTCCTGTCCCCAGACCGAGTTGGCGATGCTAAGCTCGAATTTCCCATCCTCTTCACGCAACGCGCGAGAGGCCAAATCCAGGTCCAGGGTATTGAACGCTGGGTGAACCCTGTCCTGGGATAGATCGAAATACAGGGTGTCTCCCATTTGGACCTAAGACTCGACGCTGTTTGCAAGCCACACGAACTGGACTCCACTCACAGAGGTTTAGCATGAAATATCTGGTTTTGCACAGATAACGATATTGCATCTAGAATCGCAATTCCAAAATGACAACTTTAATCGGCGGAGAGATGATGCCCCATATAGGAGGATGACGGCCTGTATATGGTCGTCGATACCGAAATCTGTTGCACTTATGTAGAGAGCAGGGAGAAATTGGGCTGCAGGACGGACAACGGAGACAGGCCACAGGCCCTTGTTCCGCTGACGTTCTTAAGGACCTTTACAATATATGAGAGTCGGATACTGAGAAATCTTCAATCCCCAGGCAGATTTGCCGAGTTTTCAGCAAATCGTCGAATGGGGCAAAAGATTTGACATTGTTGACAACCAGAGTTTACCATCTTGGTTTGAAATAACAGTAGTTCGCTGGTTAATGGATACATTCTGCTTCATTGGCGCTACCTAGTTTCACACCACCTTTGGAGATGTAGATTTGAAGAATTCCTTCTCTATCAAGTTTTCCCTGACCTTAGGTTTACTGGCTCTACTATCCATGTTTGCGCTTCTGATAATGGCTTGTGGCGGAGACGCAACGTCAACCGCTGCGCCCACGCCTGCCGCCACTTCTGCGCCGCAGCCCGCGACCCCAGCGGTTCCGGCTCCGCAGCCAACTGCTGCACCCACCCAGGCGCCACAAGGGATGTCTACCCCCGCTCCCACAGCCGTCGCGACGCAGCGACCCGCAGCCACGACCGCGCCTGCGGCGACGGCCACCGCCGCGCCCACGCCCGCCGCTACGGCCGTACCCACCGCGGCGCCTACGGCCGTCCCCACGGCCACGGCTGCCCCGCCTTCGACAATGACGCCGGTTTCCTCCCGAATAGTCGTTGCGGCTCCTTCACTGGCCTGGTACACCACGTTGCCCCACAAGGGCGGCTTTTCCGGGTCTGGCCAGATCCGGCCCGCCTTCGAATACCCCATCGGCTCCGATCGATACACCGGCGTAGAAGAACCCCAGCTGTTCCGGGAATGGGAGATGGCGCCGGATGGCAAGGGTTGGACCTTCAGACTTCAGGAAGGAGTACCCTTCCATTCCACGGATACGTTCACAGGGCCGCAGTTCACCTCAAAAGACTTTGTCCACAGCTGGATGAAGTATGTTTCGCCGGATGCCCAGGTAGTTGGTTCCGGACTGTTTGCTCTCTGGGCCGACAGCGAGGACGCCTTCGAAATCGTCAACGATTACGAAGTTAAGATGACCCTTAAGGTTCCCAATCCCGTGCTGGCAGTTTGGCTCGGCGAGATTTCATTCCTCGTGCAGAGCAAGGACTACTACGATGCCGTCGGGGAGGAGGGCTACGCTGCCCAGCCCATTGGCACTGGCCCGTTCCGATACGTGGAGCACTCCATCAACAGCCACTTCCAATATGAAAAGGTGGAGAACCACTGGAGGAAGACACCAGAGATTGAGGAGCTCCGGTTCATCGGTGTCCAGGAGACGGCGACCCGCATGGCCATGCTATTTAACCAGGAAGTGCAGCTGGCTTCCATTTCGCCCAACCTGGTGCCCTCGGTGCGGGAGCGAGGCTTCCAGATTGTCTACAGCACCCTGCCGGGCAACTGGCTAGAGGTACAGTTTGGCGGTCAATACTATGCAGTGCCCGAGGGGGTGGAGCCAAAACTGGACGAATCTGACCCGCTGACGAACTTGGACGTGCGGAAGGCATTGAACTTTGCCATTGATAGAGAAACTATCAATGACTCCTTTTACGAAGGGCGTATGGTGCCTCAGACAATTTCCGACATTCCACCCAATGCCAAGGGATTCCAAGACTCGTGGACGCCTTACCCTTACGACCCCGAGGAGTCGAGGAGGCTTCTGGCCCAAGCTGGTTATACTGATGGATTCGACTTGGACGTTCGTTGGGGCCTGAATCCGTCCATACCAGAGATCGGCGACATTGCGGAAGCAATCACCGCTTACTGGAAGGAAATAGGAGTCAACGCAAACCTGGAGTTCGTAGAGTCGTCCAGGTTCAGGAACCTGCGTCGAAACTGGGGAATGAACAACGCCGTGTCCATCTCCGGCATCGGCTACATCAACCTGGAGTTCCAGCTTGCTCTGAACATGAAGCTCCAGGCCGCCAGCGAGCATTGGTTCGACCACCCGGAGTTGAGCACGCTGGTGGACGCGTATGCGGAAGAGCTGGCGCCGGAAAGGCGTGAGCAGCTAGTCACAGAGATAGGGCAGTTCCTCTATGACAACCACTCGACGGGGCCCATGTTCTGGATTCTTCCCGTAATGGGGATGGACCATAGCATCATTGAAGAGTATTCAGCCCACATTTCGGTGTGGGGCCCCACGGCCAAGTACGAGTATGCAACCCTGGTTAAGAGATAGAGGCCGTTGGGACAGATGAAGGAGTTACGCTGCGAATAGACCGACTGGGTGGGCATTCTAACGGTTGGGACGTTGACGTTCTTCTGACGTCACCCTACTCGCCGTTGATTGCCCTCCAGAGGTCTTCGCCGTTGGACTTCCACCAACCGTGAAGGATCGAAATGTCGGTCCCGATTGAGAAGTGGCGGACGCCCATGTCGAGGTATCTTCGCGCTTCGTCAGGGGTCTGAATCTCGGCACGCGCAGGAATGCCCGCGGCGATGGCTCCCTTGAAGACCCTGTCGTGAGCTGCCACTACCTCTGAGTCGCTTTTCTGGCCCGGCTTGCCGATGCTCATGGAGAAGTCCGATCCTCCCCACTGGACCATATCCAGACCTGGAATTTCTAATATCTCGTCAAGCTCATCCACCGCTCCCCTTTTCTCGATCATTACCGCAACAACGGTGTCCTGAAGCGCCTTCACGTATTCAGCCGTTCCGCCATAGCCCATGTAGGTGTGACGGCGCGTGGCAACGCCGTACCATCCCTTGTCTTCCGGCGTGTCCGGCTTGACGGTCAAGATCTGCTGGCGCACGTCCTCAGCAGACCTTGCGTCCGTGAACAGTACGCTTCCGAACCCTGAGCCGACGGCGCGCTGCGCCAGATACGCCTGGTGGCTCTGGTCAACCTTGATCATTATTCCCATGTCGAATAGCTCCGCCGCTCGCGCCATGTTGTCTAGGTCGTGGAGGTCCGAGGGTCCATATTCGGCTACGAACTCCACGTAGTCATAGACGCCGGCGTGCCCGATGGCCTCGATAACTGACGGCCACGTCGAATGTATGTGAGTGCTGACGGTTGGTTCGCCGGATTCCAGCTTTTGCCTAAGTACGTTCGGTTTCATTCCAGTCCTCCATTACTTGCTTTCGCTTTGGGCATAGGATATATCATATCGCCACTCAGGTCTAAGGCGATGAAGAGATCAGGAGGGAAAGCTAGTGGCTGGGAATAAGACGCAGAGGACCGGCGCAAGTGTCGGCGATTTTCTCACGTCCGTAGAGAACAAGCGCCGACGTGAGGATGGCTTCACGCTTCTGGAGATGATGAAGGAAATCACCAAGCTGGAGCCTCAGATGTGGGGCCCTAGCATCATTGGTTTCGGCAGCTACCACTACAAATATGAATCCGGTAGGGAAGGAGAAATCTTTCTGACCGGCTTTTCGCCAAGGAAGCAGAGTCTTTCGCTGTACATCATGGACGGATTCGATGGGCGCGACGACCTGCTGACTAAGCTGGGAAAGCATCGTAGAGGAGCGTCGTGCCTATACGTCAACAAGCTGGCAGACGTGAACATAGACGTACTGCGTGAACTGGTACAACGGTCATTCGAGTACTCCAAGTCCAACTCGGAATCTTGATCCTCACCGTCTGAACTCCCCACCGTTCGGAAATGGAGGCTGTACTTCAAGAATGGACTGAGCGGCAGGCGGTATAATAGCTATCATATAGTCCGGAAAGGAATGGGTGGACAGACATGAACGCCGAGCAAGAAATCAACAGATCCTTGGAGCTGAAGGACACGTGGGAAGGACCGTGGCCCGCTACCCGGGCTATGCCGATGTCGTTCTTCCGGGCTCCCCTGGTGAATGACCTCGATACTCTGAACGCGGATATTGCATTTCTCGGTGTGCCATACGACCAGGGCACGTTCTCGCGGCCAGGGGCACGATTCGGGCCCAACGGCGTACGCGCCTACAGAGGCATATACGATTATTCGGACCCGTTTGAGGACAAGGAGGCCCGGGGCTATTATGATATTGACAGGCAGGAGATGAGGCTCCGCAACGTCACCATGTCCGACTGCGGAGACGTGACCATCATCCCTTCAGACGTGGAGAATAACTTCGCGAAGATCACCCATGCGGTAAGAAAGATTATCGCAAGCGGATCGTTCCCTGTAATAGTCGGGGGTGACCACTCGATCACCTTTCCGTCCGTACGGGGATTCAGCAGTTACGCAGACTTGGACGTGGTCCACTTCGACGCCCATATGGACTTCAGCCACGAGCTTCAGGGCACCTTCTACCATCACGGATGTCCGATCAGGCGCTGTTTCGACCTGCCCAACGTTAGGAACGTAACTTCGCTGGGGATACGCAAGGCCAGTCCAAACATCTATAAGGACGCCATATCCAAGGGCGTGAGAATAGTAACGACCGACCAGTTTCGGGCCATGGGGCCGGAGGCGGCAGTTGCCGAAATTCCGGCTGGGGGCAACGTTTATCTGACCGTGGATGTCGACGTGATGGACCCTGTGCAGATGCCAGGCACTGGGTCTCCGGCGCCGGGTGGCTTCTACTATTTTGAGATGCGGGACGCGCTGATAGCTCTGACCAAGCGGGTGAACATAGTCGGGTGCGACTTCGTGGAGGTGGCCCCGCCCTACGATCACGCCGAGACGACGACGGGGTGCACAGCCAAGCTAATCATGGACCTGCTGGCTGAGCTGTTCCCTTCCAAGTAGAAGAAGCGAGAGATATTCAGCATCTGCAGTTTCAACCCGGCAGTTTTCACCTTGACAACCTCTCTTCTCAAGTTAGAATCGGCTATGAGACTCGATTCCGAGGCCAAAAAGGAGGAACTGACATGCCGTTCTATTCTAGAGGCGACGTCCACATCAGCTATAAGGAGGTGGGATCAGGATTCCCGCTTCTCGCAACACCTGGCGGGGGCTTAGATTCCGTCATGGCCAATTGGCCTTCTCAGGTATTCAACGCCATGGAGGAGTTCAAGAATGACTTTCGCTGTATCACTATGGATCAACGCAACGCAAATGGCGGAGAGTCCAGCGGCCCGGTCCAAACTAACGATCCCTGGGGAGCGTTCGCCGATGACCAATTGGGACTGATGGACCATCTCGGGATAGACAAATTCTTCTTCATAGGCTATTGCATAGGGGGTCCATTCGCTCTCAAGCTAATAGAACGAGCGCCTGATCGAGTGGTAGCCGCCGTGCTCTGCCAACCCGTTGGGCACGCACGAAAGACGCCAGACGCCATGTATGACTCCGGCTGCGACGTTTGGGCACCCGCTCTCCGCGCCCGTCGCCCCGACGTGACGATGGAAACGGTCGAGGCGTACTTGCACAACCTTTACCGCCTTCAGCCTGACTTCATGTACAGCGTGTCGCGGGACTTCGCGAAGTCGTGCCAGACCCCGATGCTGGTCATGCCAGACGACACGCCTTCGCACTCATACGAGGCCGCAATGGACCTCGTGGAGTTGGCTCCCAAGGCACAGGTGACGGAGTATCCCTGGAAGGAGTCAAAAGATGTGTACGACAAGACGATAGATCAGGTACGCGACTTCCTTCTGGCGCATCAACCTTTGACCGCCAATCTCTAAAGTGTGATGCAACAGATTTACTGCCCAATGGGTAGTAAAGAACGACGAGCATGACAGGCCAACGACAGTTAGAAGGACGCGTCGCTCTGGTGACGGGCGGTGGACGTGGGATCGGCAGGGCCATTGCTATGGCAGACGCCGCCGAGGGAGCAAATTTGACATTAGCGTGCAGAACCAGGGAAGAGTTGCAAGAAACATCCGATACCATCACCAGCCGTTACAGGACGGTGGTACGTACAGTAGTCGCGGACGTGAGCAGCAGACTGCAGGTCGAAACTATGGTGGCGAGTACGCTGGAGAGGTTTGGCGCCATCGATGTTCTGGTCAATAACGCCGGCAACCTGGGTCCCGTGGGGCAACTTTGGGAGAACGACCCGGATGAATGGACGCGTACTATAGCCGTCCACCTGTACGGCACCTACTACGGCTGCAGGGCGGTCATCCCACATATGCTTGAGCGCGGTTGCGGTCGCATTGTCAATTTGGCGGGTGTGGGTGGCCCCAACGTCACCGCTTACGACGCGGCCAAGACGTCGATCGTCAATCTCACCGAGAACCTGGCCCTAGAGTTGGCCAACACGGGAATCACGGTGAATGCTATCAGCCCAGGGTCTATCCACACCCGCATGTGGGAGGAGACCCGGGACATGGCCCTGAATATTGGCGACACCGCCATGTACCGCCAAGGAGTGGAGGTTACCTCGGGCAAGGGAGCATCAATTGAAAGAGCGGCTAAATTGGCGGTCTTCCTGGGCAGTGATGCTTGCGGTAAGCTGTCGGGACGCTTGGTGCGAGCTGTCACCGACTGCTTTGAGAACTTCCCTTCCCAAACGGATCGGATCATGTCCTCTGATTCCTATCTGATGCGTCGGGTGGAACCGAATAACGTCCCTTCCTAGCCTGGGCCATACCCAAACGTTTCGCTGTAATAGACATAATTCTTTCTGATCAGGCGTAGTTCTGACTAAAGCGCCTAAGCTGAGCTGCTTCGTTACCATAGGCATAGTAGACCGTTTGCGAAAAAAGACCTTCACAAACCCGGAGCTTTCCAATCTACGGCGCTCCTAAGGCCCTTATTCCGGGAACTAAACTGCGCCAGGTTCCGTATATGTTTGTATAGACCAAACTTCTCTCTTCGTGGACGTCGTCCAATGAACACAAGATTCACAACCACCGCACTTGCGATTGCGGGCATCTTGATTGTCCTCGTGGCAGTTGCCGCCTGTCAGAGCGAGTCGGATACATCCAACAGTACCTTGGAAGTGATGTCAGGCCGGAACCCCAACGCATCTGTAAGCGGCACTGTAACCTACCGAGAGCGAATAGCCCTTACGGAGGGCGTAGCCCTCGTGGTGGAGCTACGGGACACCAGCTATGCCGACGGTCCGGCTCCTCTTATTGCACGTCAGACCATCTCCAGCCCAGGTCAAATCCGCATCAAGTTCAAAGTCGGTTACAACCGCGAGGACATCAGCTCCCGCAATAGATATTCGATCAGTGCAGATATCATTGAATCCGACGATCGCTTAGCCTTCACCAACGATACCGCCTACGAGGTGATTACCCATGGCAATCCCGACAAAGTAGATATGCTCCTTGTGTTGGTC
>CAYNJI010000051.1:0-7521 GCA_964397605.1 uncultured Dehalococcoidia bacterium
CGTTTCTACAACCGACGGTCTGGAAGTCGCCATGGACGAGTTCGACCGAGAGATTGGCCTGGACCGCCTGGTGGCCGTTCATGCCAACGACTCCAAGCAGCCCCTGGGGTCCGGCATTGACCGGCACGAGAATATAGGCCAGGGGCACATCGGCGTCGAGGGGTTTGAGGTCATTATGGCCCATCCCGCCTTTCAGAACGTTCCTTTCTTCTTGGAGGTGCCGGGCATGGAGGGCGGCGGGCCGGACAGGGAGAACCTGGACATATTGAAGGATATTCGCTCCCGGCTGGGGATTGCTCCTTGATTCGACTGAGCCCGGAGGAGTTCGAGGAGATGGTGGTCCAGTGCTACGAAAGGTTGCCGGAGGGTCTACTTGGGTACCTGGAGAATCTGGACATTGTGGTGGAGGAGTGGCCCAGCGAAGAATTGTTGTCGGATACTGACGTAGGGAGCGCGGAGGGCCTGTTGGGGTTGTACACGGGGGTTCCCCGGCCGGAGCGGGGGGACGACCTGCCATTTCTGCCCGACAAGATTACGCTGTTCCAGCGTCCGATAGAGGAGATCTGCGGCTCTAGGGGGGAAGTAGTGGAGGAGGTGCGGAAGACGCTGCTGCACGAGGTGGGGCATTACCTGGGGATGGACGAGGACTATTTGGAGCGGCTTGGGTATTCTTAGGATTGGACGGTGGATTGCTAGGAACGCTGAATAAATTTGCAGTTTGGGAATCTGGAACATCGCCAGAACCTGTCATACTTCGTGCTCTGTATGGTCGTTTCGTGCCCACATTTGGGACATTTTGGGCCCGCTGACGTCTTTGGTACAGGGTTTTTCAGGATTAGCACTTGCTCTTGTTTCGGTTGTGAGAAACCTTCTGCCATCCGAGCTATCTCTGTTGCTGAGATAAGGCTTATTTGGTTGCGCTTGGCAAAGCCTATCGCGCCTTGTGTGAATCCTGCCGTACAGGCTAGGACCGCGCGATCAGCGCCGTAATCGACCCGAGATCCAACCAGTTCCCGAACCATCGCTGGCGTTGCGCGATTCTTTTGCCCCTTGCACTGGACAATGGTGATTTTGCAGTCTTTCGTTAGAATAAGGTCTATGCCTTGGTCACCTGACCTTGCTGTTGATTGCACCTGATAACCCAAATTCCGGTATAAGGTTGCCAATTCCTGTTCAAACGGGATGTCCCGCAGGGACCGCCAGTGTTCGCGGGTTTTCTTCCTCTTGGTCTTCTCAGCCGCTTTCCTGGCCCGTTCAGCTTCTAGCCGCGCTCTTTCAGTCTCTTGGTGTGCCTTCTCGGCCTCTCTTACAGCCTCCGCGTAGGCCATTAAAGCTTCTTCGTACTGCTCTATTTGAATTCCGAGGGAGCTTTCCGCCATGTGAGTCTTCTGGCGTTCATCGTCCAAAACACTGGCTAGCATAGCGAATAGATATAACGCAGCTAATAGAATTAGGCTTAAGATCCCTACAAAGATTGCTGTACCTGGATCTCTCGAGACAAAGAACCCGAGGGTTCCCACTATCGCAGGTATGCAGCAGAAGAGGAAGACAGACCGCCAACCTTTGCCTGAAGATTTCAGACGGTTTTTCTGATACCTAGCGTATTGCTCCGGTGGCATTCCGAAGTCTTGGAGTTCGGGCTTTTTCATGGCTGTGAAAGACGCCGCTGGGGGTCTAGTCCAGCTGGCGGAGTTGTTCTTCGAGGTCGGTGTCGGAGAGGTCGGCAAAAAGTGGCAAAGGTAGTGAAAGAGGCTATAATTATAGAATGGTGAGGTTTCTGCATACGGCTGACTGGCAGCTTGGGATGACAAGGCATTTTCTGAGCGAGGAAGCGCAGGCACTCTTCAGTGCCGCGCGGCTCAATGTCATTGAGGAGATGGGTAACTTGGCCATCAATGAAGGCTGCGAGTTTGTGGTCGTGTGCGGGGACGTTTTTGAGTCGAACCAGGTGGAACGGAAAGTGATCACGCGTGCCTTTGAAAAGATGTCGGCGATTTCCACGGTTACGTTCTATCTGCTGCCTGGCAACCACGACCCGCTCGACGCGTCGTCCGTATATCGCTCTTCAACCTTCATTGCACGTCAACCCGACAACGTGAAAGTGCTGGATGGTTCAGCGCCGGTGCAGGCTGTTCCGGGTGTGGAGCTAATTCCCGTACCCTGGCCGAATAAACACCCGGTTACGGACCTAGTGAACGACGCTTCCCGAGGACTTGAACCGACCTACGCCGTCCGCATCGTCGTGGGGCATGGGGCCGTCGACTACAAGCATCCAAACCCAGATGATCCGAAACTAATTGGTCTGGAGCGGCTGGAGGAGAAGATCAGGGCGGGGCTGATCCATTTCGTCGCCCTTGGAGACCGCCACTCCACAACCGACGTCGGTTCCACTGGCAGGGTGTGGTACGCGGGCGCGCCGGAGCCAACGGACTATGACGAAACGGAGCCGGGGAATGTGCTCCTAGTCGACGTGGACGCTAACAGCGTGAGCGTGGAGCGGAGACGGCTGGCTACTTGGTGGTTTGTGAGCCACGATTGGCAACTCAGCAGCGACGAGGATATTGACGCTCTTGAGGAGTGGCTTTCGAGCTTGGAAAACAAAGACCGCGCCATCGTCAAAGTTTCGCTGGTCGGCCAGGTGTCCCTGGCGCAGAAAGCGCGGCTTGACGCCATTCTGGAACACAACGCCGACCTACTTGGGGCCTTGGAAACGTGGGAACGGCGCAGCGACCTTATCGTAATTCCTGATGAGATGGATCATGAGCGTCTTGGGTTGTCGGGCTTCGCCAAAGAGGCCCTTCTAGACCTGCGCGAGATGGCCGGATCAGGCGACAAGACCCAAGAGGCCCAGGATGCCTTGGGATTGTTGTATAGACTGGCAGGTCCTCGCCCATGAAGCTGCATCGTATACGGCTGCGGAACTACCGCGGGGTTACGGAGAGCGACGTGAGCTTCGCCGAGAGCGGCGTTACGATCGTCGAGGGGCCTAACGAGATAGGCAAGAGTTCTATTGCCGAAGCGCTTCAGATGGCCATCGAAGTGCCAGACTCGTCCAAGAAGGCTCAGGTCATATCCGTCAAACCCGTTGACGCTGATGTGGGGCCTGAGGTAGAGATTGAGATGTCAACCGGCGTATACACGCTGGTTTACCAGAAGCGATGGCTTCGCAGCCCCAAGACGACTCTCACGGTCACGTCTCCACAGAGCGAGAATCACACCGGCCGCGAAGCGCACAACCGGTTGGAGGAGATCTTAGCTGAGACTATGGACGATAATCTTTGGCGTGCGCTGCGAATCGAACAGGGGATACAGTTAAATCTCCCGGCCTTTTCCATGCCGGCGATGCGCAGAGCCTTGGACCACGCCGCGGGCGGGGAGACCGCTCCCGACGATGACGACACCCTTTGGGAGCGTGTCAAGGAGGAGTACGAGAAGTACTGGACCTCCAAAACGGGCCGCCCGAAGGGTGAACGAAGGTCGTCTGAAGACCGGGTTAAGGCGGCTGAGGAAGAAGCCCTCATTTTGGAGGGGCAGATCAAGGAAGTCGAGAGGGATGCGGAGCAGATGGTCCGGCTGGCAGCCGAAGCAGCTCGAATCAGCGCCACTCGAGACGAGTTGGAGAAGAGCGAGCGCGACCTCGCTGAGAAGTGGGACTCTCTTGAGCGGATACGCAGAGACGTTGAGCGTCTGGAAGACAGGTGTAAGGCGGCGGAATCGAAGCGGAACCAGGTGGCCGGCGAATGGAACCGGCGCCAGGAGCTGATTGGCAACCTGAACGATCGGACTAAGGATCTAGACGCCCTCGAAGCCGAAGTGGAGGCGGCGGCGCCGGCCCTTGCGGCAGCCATACGCCGCGACGAGGAAACCGCCGATGCCCTCAAGAAGGCCGCCGATGCGCTTGGAGACGCCGAGGGCAGGCGCGCCAGAGCGGTTGCGGACCGCGACTTTTTGCGTCAACAGATTGAAGTGGCTCAAATCACCGAACGCTATGACCGGTATGTCAAGGCCGAGCAAACCCTCAAAGAAGCTGAAGATTACTTGGAATTCTCCAAAGTCGACGACAAAGCGCGCGACGAGATCGAACGTGCCAATCTTGAAGATCAGCGGGCGAAAGGGGCTACAGATAGCGCAGCCGCTTTCGTTGAAACAACGGCGTTGGCAGACATTACGATGCAGGTTGCAGGCAAGGACGTTCGGTTGGCTGCCAACGAAGTCGACAACACCCAGGTGGAGGACGAGGTTGAGTTCGTCATTCCTGACGTCGCGCGGATGCGAGTGAGCGCGGGCCCCGATGCGAAGAGGCTGGTCGAGCGCCGCCGCCGCACGCATGCGGCCTACCGGCGCCTGTGCGACGAGGTTGGCGTCGCCGACTTTGACGAAGCGAAGAAGGCGGCGCAGGAGCGTCGGGACGCCTTGCGAAATCGTGAGGACGCCCGCCAGTCGATTAAGAATGACCTTCGGGATCTCACTCCCGATATTCTGCTGGCGAAGATTGAGCAGCTAACGGAGAGAGTGACGGCTTATCCCGTGGAGCGTCCTGAGGCCCCACCTCTCCCCTCCAACTACGATGAAGCCGAAAGCCTCGCTTCGAAGCTGGAAGGACTGGTCGGCGACTGTCAAAGCGAATTGCGTTCGCGCGAAGAGGCGGCGGATAAGGCTAAAGACGAACTGAATAGTGCTCGGGTTAATGAGGCCGAACTTGAGGCGAAGAGGAAGATGGCGCTCAACAACAGGGAGGAAGCAGGGAGCCGCCTCGACGCAGCCAGGAAGAGCCAATCTGATGAAGACCTAGCGGGCACGCTTGCCGTGGCGCAACAGGAGTTCGACAACTCCCTCAAGTCTATTGAAGAGGTCGAAGCGCAGCTGCAAGCAGCGGACCCGGATTCTCTGGAGGTTCGGCTAGAGAACACTCGAGAAGCCAAGAGGCGTGCCGTTAAAGATCTCCAATCCAATAGAGATGGCCAAAATGAGCTTCGCGTTAGCTTGGAAATACGGGGAGAAATGGGACTGCAAGGCTCCTACGACGAGGCCGTAAGCCGATGGGAGCAGTTCAAGCGGGAGCATGAACGCTCTGAGGCGCGCGCCAGGGCGACACGGCTTCTGCTTGAGACGTTTGAAAGACACCGCAGCCGGGCCCACCAGCGTTACGTTGAACCATTTAAGAAGCGCATCGACGTGTTTGGGCGCATTGTATTTGGCCAAACGTTTTCGGTTGAGCTAAACGAAGACCTTGAGGTGGTGAGTCGTGCGTTGGATGGCAAGACGCTGGATTTGGTCCAACTGAGTACAGGGACGAGGGAGCAGCTTGGCGTACTGAGTCGGCTGGCGTGTGCAAAACTGGTGAGCCTGGATGATGGGGGAGCGCCTGTGATGATTGATGACGCGCTGGGTTGGAGTGATCCGCAGCGATTACAGAGCATGGGGGCGGTCATAGCGGCAGCGGGACAACAGTGTCAGGTGGTGATACTCACCTGCACGCCGGGGCGCTACTCCTACGTGGGGAACGCGAAGGTAGTCACCTTAATTCCCTAACGCGGGAGGTTTGATCCAGGTCCAAGGTCATCTCCTCACCTCAACACGCGTTTGTCGCCGGTGCGGCGGGTGACGCGCTGCTGGTCGAGGTATTCCAGGAGCGGAAGCACGTATTTGCGGCTGGAGTCCAGCAGGGTGCGGGCTTCCGCAACGGTGATGCTGTCGTGTTCTTCTATGTGTCGGGTGAGGGCTTGGACCATGCGGCGGTAGGCGTCGGCGCTGAACACCACGGAGCCGTCGACTTTCACCACCTGCTTGCGGTCGATGAGTAGGGCGAGAAGCTCCGGGCTGACGTCGCCGTCGGTGGGAGGGGAGAAGGGGTTGGCGTCCAGTTGGGCGACGTAGATCTGGGCCGCTTTCTCCTGAGCCGGGGTAAGGGTAGTCTGATAGCCGGGGGAGCGAACGACGGCTCCGTCTTCGTCCACTAACTTTTCGTCCACCAGGCGGGCCAAGAGGTGGGGGAAACCGGCCGCGGATACGCCCAGGCGGTTCCTGAATTCCTCCTTGGGGATGCCCCGTCGAAGGGGATGGCGTCCGTGGTAATCCTTGAGGGTTGCGGCGCACTGGCGCTTGAGGCGCTGCCAGCCGTGGCGGGAATAGACTTGGGAGCCGGGGCCGGCCTTAGCCCCTCCCAGCAGGGTAACGCCACCCTGTTTCGCCAGGTCTTCGATGACGGGCCGGACGTCGTCCAGAGTAAGGTTGCTACGCTGAGACAAAGCGGTCAGGTCGCATGGCCCCCACTGATCGACGGCCCCAAGGATCAGCTCCTCCAGGGTGCCCTCCTCCATGGCCTGCAGGCTCTTCAGCACCGAGGCGGTGAAGGGCCGATGACGGCGAGGGAAGGGGTCAACAACTTTGCCGCCGCCGATGGTGGTTTCGGTGGAGCGTACGACGAAGAAGTCGCCCTTGACGAGGGGCACCGGGTCGGTCAGATGAATTTGCGCCCAGGCTTCATGGCCCGGCAGAAGCTGCCGAGCGTCGAGGAGGCGAACCCTGGCGCCCGTTTCGCTGACGTGGGAATGGAAGGAAACGCGGGCGTTGTGCTTCATGGGACGGGGAGCGTCGGCGAGCAGCTTCACCTTAGCGTCGAGCATGGTGGTGGGTTGGAGCCAGCCAGAGGTTGTGACGGTCTCGCCACGCTCGGCCTTGTCGTAGGAGACGCCGGAGATGTTGATGGCGAGACGGCGTCCTGGGTCTGCCTCCGTCAGCTTTTGACGGTGGCTCTGGAGCCCGCGGATGCGCCCCCGGCGCTGGGAAGGGACAAGTTCCACATCCTGGCCCACGCGAAGGGTCCCGTCGATGAGAGTGCCGGTGACGACGGTGCCGAAGCCCGAAACGGTGAACGAACGGTCCACGGCCAGCCGGGGGCGGCCCAAGTCCGGCCGGGGCGAGGTAGCGGCCAGAATCTCGTCCATCTTCTGTAGGAGGTCGTCCAGCCCCTGGCCGGTGCGGGCGGAAAGGGTGATGATGGCTGCGTCTTCGAGCACGGTGTCCTGGAGGGCTTCGACGGTCTCCATTTCGGCTAGTTCGAGGAGGTCTTCGTCCACCAGGTCGGCCTTGGTCAGGGCCACCAGCCCCCTTCGGACGTGGAGCAGGTCCAGGATGGCGAGATGTTCGCGGGTCTGGGGCATGACGCCTTCGTCGGCGGCCACCACCAGCAGGGCCATGTCGATGCCGCCGACACCGGCGAGCATGTTGCGGACGAAGCGTTCATGGCCGGGAACGTCGATGATGCTGACTTCCTGCCCGGACGGAAGGGTGAGCCAGGCGAATCCCAGGTCTATGGTCATGCCCCGTTCCCGTTCCTGGGGCAGACGGTCGGGGTTGATGCCCGTTAGAGCCTCGATGAGGGTGGACTTGCCGTGGTCCACGTGGCCTGCGGTGCCGACGACGTACATGCTGGCTTCCAAATTTAGAGTGGGTGCAAGGATATCAGCATAGGAGGCTGGGGGGCAATTTTGGGGAGGGTTGGTGGGAGGAGCCTAGACG
>CAYNJI010000052.1:0-7514 GCA_964397605.1 uncultured Dehalococcoidia bacterium
GGACATGACCCTATCCCATTCGTCCTGGCTGACCTCCGTGACCCGACCCGGCCCGGTGATGCCCACGTTGTTGCGGAGGACGTGGAGTCTGCCGTATCTGTCCAGGGCGGCCTGTACCAGGGCGCGGCACTGCTCCTCCTGGGTAACGTCTGCGACGAAGACGCTGGCCTCGCCGCCTTCCTTCTGGATGGCTTCGAGGGTCTTGGCGGCGCGTTCTTCGACGTTGTCGACGAGAAGCACCTTTGCGCCTTCGCGGGCGAAAAGGATGCTGACGGCCTTGCCGTTGCCCATGACGTCGCCGCGAGCGCCGGCTCCGGTGACGATCGCCACCTTGTTTTGTAGTCTAGGCTTGCGGTTGTTCATTTCTTTTCCCTTGGGAGGCGAGGATGATCCCTATTCTACTCTGTCTTCTTGTCCTATATACGGCGTCATTGCTGTAAAGGGTAGCAGGGATGGGTCCCCGCATACGCGAGGACAAGGGGAGGGCGCCCACTAGGGACGCCCCTACGGATGGAGGAGCGGATTCGGCTTTACGCCTCCAGCAAGTCCATGTATTTGTAGCCGGAGCCGGTGTTCATCAGGATTACGGTTTCAGAGCCGGTTAGGAAGTTCTGGTCGAGGAGCTTTTTGAGGCCGACGAGGGTGGCGGCGCCTTCAGGGGCGGCGAACACGCCTTCCGCCGTGCCCATCTCCGTCATGGCGTCGACCATCTCCCGGTCGGAGACGGCGATGGCGGTGCCGCCGGTTTCCCGCAGCACCTTCAGAATGATGTAGTCGGCGAAGACGGCGGGGACCCGCAGGCCGGCGGCGTCGGTGCTGGCGTCGGGCCAAACTTCGGTGGAATCCTTGCCGTCGTTGAAGGCTTTGACCAGGGGTTGGCAGCCCTCCGCCTGAATGCAGACGAACTTGGGTTGGGGGCTGTCTATCCAACCGAGCTGTTGGAGTTCCTGGAAGGCTTTGTGCATGCCGACGATACCGGTGCCGCCGCCGGTGGGGTAGACGATGACGTCGGGGGCGCGCCAGCCCAGGTCCATCGCTAGCTCGAGGGCCATGGTCTTCTTGCCTTCTGCGCGGTAGGGTTCGCGAAGGGTTGAGAGGTCGAAGAGTTTTTCTTTCTCTGCCATTTCCTGAGATAAGCGACCAGCGTCGTTGATAAGACCTTCGATAAGGAAGAGGCGTGCGCCGAGGGCGCGGCATTCCAGCTGGTTGGCGAGCGGAGCGTCATTTGGCATGAACACGGTGGCTTCCAATCCGCCCTTAGCGGCGTAGGCGGCTAGAGCGCCGCCGGCGTTGCCCGCGGTGGGCATGGTGACCCGCATTTCGCCCACTTCCTTCGCCTTGGACACGGCGGCAGAGAGGCCGCGGGCCTTGAAGGAGCCGGTGGGGTTCAAGCCCTCGTCCTTGATGTAGAGGTTTTCAAGCCCAAGGGTTGCGCCCAGGTTCTTGGCGCGCATTAGGGGCGTGGCCCCTTCTCCCAGTGTCACCAGATTGTCGACGTCGATGACGGGCATCATCTCGAAGAAGCGCCACATATTGCTGGGGCGGGTCTGAAACACGTCCCGGGACGTGTTCTTACCCAGGCCAGCCAGGTCGTATCGTGCGTAGAGCACCCGTCCGCAGTCGGGGCAGGTGCGGATGGGTTGTTCGTGGGGATGCTCCTTGTGGCACCAGGTGCACTGGAGATGGGTGAAGTAGCTCTTCATGGACACGCTCCTTGAGGCCAAGTTGCCGATATTGTATCATTACGCCCTACCGTTCCCCAGGCTGGGGCCGCGCCATTTTGCTTTCCAGGAGAGGAACTGCCATGAGCGTCATCGACGAGAAATACCTTCTCAAGCATCCCAGGTCGGCGGAAGTATTCCAGGAAGCGGCGGAGGTGTTTGCCGACGGCGTGACCCACGACACGCGCTACGTGATGCCTTTCCCCCTGGTGATGACCCACGGGCGGGGGCCCCTGAAGTGGGACGTGGACGGTAACGAGTATGTGGACTACGTCTGCGGGCACGGCTCCCTGATTCTGGGCCATTCGCATCCGGCCATCACGCTGGCGGTGGCAGAGCAGGTAAACCGTGGGACGCACCTGGGCGGCAACACGGAGTTGGAGCTCCGATGGGCCAAGGCTATTCGCGAGCTGGTGCCCTCGGTGGAGAAGGTGCGGTTCCACAGTTCGGGCACGGAGGCCACGATGATGGCCATGCGGTTGGCCCGGGCGTACACGGGCCGCAACAAGATTGTGAAGTTTCAAGACCACTTCCACGGTTGGCACGACTACGCCAGCGCGGGTTCCGACGGTGGAATTGGGGGAATTCCCGCTTCCACGTGGGAGTCGATGATAGTTCTGCCTTCCGGCGACATCAACGCGGTGGAGGAGACCCTGGGGGCGGACGGCGACGTGGCGGCGGTGATTGCGGAACCCACAGGCGCTCATATGGGGCAATATCCCCTTCGGATGCCCGGTTTTTTGCACTCGTTGAGGGAAGTGACGGAGCGGTATGGGGTCTTGATGATTTTGGACGAGGTGGTGACGGGGTTCCGCGTGTCCAGCGGCGGAGCGCAGGCGCGTTACGGCGTGAAGCCGGACTTGACGACCATGGCGAAGATTGTGGCCGGCGGACTGCCGGGAGGCGTGGTTGGTGGTAGGGCGGACGTTATCGACATGATTGCACACACGGGGGACCCGGAATGGGACAACAACCGGAGGGTTGCACACCCGGGGACCTTCAACGCCAACCCCCTTTCGGCGGCGGCGGGCGCCACGTGCCTGGAGATGCTGGCCCGGGAGCCGATCAACGAGCGGGCCGACGAGATGGCGGACAGGCTGCGGAGGGGACTAAACGAGGTTATGGGGAAGATGGAAGTTAGCGGCGTGGCCTACGGCGTCAGTTCCCTGGTAATGGTGGCCTTCGGGGTGGAGATTGAGCCGGAGGAGATGTGGAAGCTGTCATCCAGGGAGATACACGCGGCGGCCAAGCCCGGAGCGGCCCAGGGGTTCAAGCGGGCGATGCTCAACGCCGGCGTGGACATAATGGGCGGTCGTGGCTTCATAGTTTCGGCGTCACACACGGAGACGGGAGTGGATAGGACGTTGGGGGCCTTCGAGGAATGCCTGGCGGCGATGCGGGAGGACAACCTGGTTTAGCAGGTTGGCGCGGTTTTCGTGGGTCGACGGAACACTTAATTTGAACAGCGATAATTGACAAGGGGCATATGTCTCCATAATATACCGCCCAAGCAAACACGAACCTAGAACAGGCATGTCCGTGCATTGCATTACCCCCAATAATCAGAGATGAGGAGATATCTATGAGACTGCTAAATCGATCCTCTAGATGGTTGCCGGTGGGGCTGCTGACCCTAGTCGCCCTGCTGACCATCTTTATCATTGCGTGCGGAGGGGATGAGGATACGCCGGCTCCCACGGTCGCTCCCACAGCTGCGGCCCCGGCCCCGGCACCGACAATGGCCGCGACGCCGCATCCTACCATGGCCGCGACGGCAGCGCCGACGATGGCCCCAACAGCGGCCCCTGCGCCTACAGCGGCGCCAACGATGGCCCCTACGGCGGCGGCTACGATGGCTCCGACAGTGGCGCCTACGATGGCTCCAACGGCAGCGCCTACGCGGGCTCCGACGGCAGCGCCCACTCCAGAACCTACAATGGCGCCGAAGGTACCCGTAGAGTCCCGGCTAAAAGTGGCGATTCCCACTCCCAGCTACCAGTACACAATGCAGCACCCCGCCAACCAGATAGATGCAAGAATAATGCCCATCTACTCCCACCTGGTTGGTCACCATCCCAAAACCAACGTACAGGAGCCACAGCTGGCTGAAAGTTGGGAAATGCAGCCGGATGGAAAGACGTACACGTGGAATCTTCACCAAGGCGTACCCTTCTATAAGAACGCTGAAGCTACCGACATCATGTTCAGCGCCAAGGACGCCGTTCACTCCTTCGGCATCTTCGCTGGTGTCGAAAGCGAGTTGACCAGAAGTGGGCGTCCCGAGTTCGGGGGCATGGTGGACGCCGACATCGTAAACGACCATCAGGTAGTCCTTCGTCTGGCCCAGGTATCCTTGGACATGCCCTTCCTTCTTTCCGACGAGTGGTCAACGGGCATAAGCAGCAAGGACTGGTGGGACCAGAACGGCGAAGAAGGCTACATGGACGACCCCATCGGAACCGGGCCCTGGAGCTTAATCGAGCTCAAGACGAACCAGCACGTGCTCCACGAGCGGGTCCTGAATCATTGGAGAATCACTCCCGAATTCCCGGAGGTGCAGTTCCTCTTTGTACCGGAGTCGGCCACTCGACTTGCTATGATTATAGGTGGAGAGGCCCACATCGCGGCGATTCCCAGGGATCTACACATTCAGGCGGAAGAAAGGGGCATCGTAATAACCAAGAGCACCCTGCCCGCGGTACACACTCAAGTCCGGTACTCCTTCTTCAAGCCGGATAACTACGTGAATCCTGAGACGGGAGAGGGCGCAGGGGGGCAGGTTGCCCACGGACCAACTAAGGGCTATGACCCCAATGACCCGCTGCGAAACGTGAAGGCGCGCGCGGCCCTCAACCACGCAATCAATTATAACGAGATAAACCAGATCTTCTTCCGAGGAGAGGGCTTCCCGCTGGTGGACTACTTCCCCCCGTGGCGGGATGACTTTAAGGACGAGTGGGCGCCTATCCCAGGAATCGACGGCAAGACGGGAGCAGAGGGAGGTTGGCCCTACGCCTACGACCCGGCAAGGGCCAGGGAATTGCTGGTGGAGGCCGGATACCCGAACGGCTTCGAGACAACCCTGGTGGCCGCCAGCGGGCAGTCCGTCATACAGGAGCAGGGCGAGATTGGCGAGGTAGTCAGGTCTTACTGGGAGGCCATTGGAGTCAGAACCAATCTGGTGACCGTGCCTGTAGGGGATGTCCTAGGCATGTGGGCGGCCCGGGATAGGTCCAACACGTCCTACCTGGTGTCGCCGTCTCTAGACCCGATCTGCGTGGCCATGAGCTTCTCCTACTACGAGCGCGGACGGACGGTTTGGGACCACCAGGAAATCTCCGATTACTACGCGGCGTGTACGCAATCCACGGACTTGGACGAGCGGTTGAAGTTGGCCCAGGCCCTGGGCGACTGGTGGGTTGAAAACCACGTAAGTGCGCCGATAACCTGGATCTTCGGCTATGCCGCCGTGAACCCCAACGTGGTCCAGGAGTACCAGGTGAACATGCTTCACATGGGACCCATCCGTTACCACGAGTACACGGTGCCCGTCTATAAGTAGGCGGCTGACCCACACGAGATTCAGGCAAGTTAGAAGAGGCCCGCAATGTTGCGGGCCTCTTCTTTTTGTTTGTCAGGTTTGATAGGCGTGAGAGGGGCGGCCGCAGGGCTTGTGACAGAATCCGTTGGTGAACGCCCGTGGCCAACGGTGTATACTCCCTCAACAAAACGCACGGTGAGTTGACCAGATGAAGATGAGCGGTGGAGAAGCCCTTGCAAAATCCCTCGTACGGGAGGGAGTTGAGGTCGTCTTCGGCATACCCGGCATCCAGCTTTATGGCTTGGTGGCCGGTCTGCGAGACGAACCCGGCCTGGAGATGCTCACCACCCGCCACGAGCAGGCGACGACCTACATGGCCGACGGCTACGCCCGTGCATCGGGGCAACCCGGCGTCGCCATGGTGGTCCCCGGCGTAGGGATCTACAACGCCGCCTCCGGCCTCGCCACCGCCTACGCCCGCTCCTCCCCCGTCTTGCTCATTGCCGGTCAGGTTCCCCGGGAGGCCATCGGAAAGGACCTGGGGGCCGTCCACGAAATTTCCAACCAGGGCGAGGTTGTCCGACCGGTGACAAAGTGGCAACGAATGGTCAAGCGACCCAGGGAAGTCCCCGCCGCCGTCAACGAAGCCTTCCGAAAGATGCGTACGGGGAGACCACGTCCAGTTCTTATCGAGATTCCCCCGGAGGTAGCCGTCGAACGGGAGGAGGTCGAACTACTGGAGCCCGCCCCCATCTCGCCCATCGTTCCCAGCCCCTCCCTGCTGCGTATGGCCGCAGGCGTTATAGCTAAATCCAAGCGCCCGGTCATCTACGCCGGCGGTGGAGTCTCTCGTGCAAATGCCGAGAACGCCCTCGTGGGCTTTTCGGAAGCAACCAACATACCCGTCATCAAGTCCAACGGAGGCAAGGGCGCGATGTCGGACCGACATCCCTTCTGCTACGGCTCCTGCTTCAGCCCCCGCGGGGAGCGGCAGGAGATGAACCAGCTTTTTAATGTCATGAGGGACGCCGACGTGGTAATCGGCATAGGCGCCCGCTTCTCCCTTGGGAACCCAGCCGGAAACGCCTCCACTCTCATTAACATCAACGTAGATGACAACGAGCTCACCCGCGTTCAGACAAATACGATCCCCCTCCACGGCGACGCCAAGGCCACCCTGGAAGCCTTCCTTCCCATTCTGCTGGAGGTCACCGAATCGGGACGCCCATCTCCCGCCGCAGATGTCGCGGCAGCCCGCAGACTCATTCGATACGACAACATCAGTCTCATGGAGCCACAGTACCTCTTCATTGAAACCATCCAGAAGAGCGTGCCGGAGAATTCCTTCATCGTCTGGGACATCACTCAACTGGGCTACTACGCCCGCACCCACTACCAGGTGAACTATCCCAAGACCTACATTGATTCCGGTTACTCCTTTAACCTGGGCTACGGCTTCCCTACGGCCCTGGGAGCGAAGATTGCGCAACCCAACCGACCCGTCCTCTGTATGGTTGGCGACGGGGGATTCATGTTCAACGCCTCCGAGCTATCGACGGCGGTGAACTACGGAATAAACGTGGTCACGGTGGTCTTCCGCAACGACTCCTACGGCAACGTGGCCCAGGACATGAACAGGGTGTTTGGCGGCACCTATCAAACTACTTTGCGAAACCCTGACTTTGTGCAATTCGCACGGTCCTTTGGAGCCGTAGGCATCCGAGCCAACAACCCGCTGGAGCTGGAAACCCTTATTCCGGAGGCGCTGGAGCGACAAGCTCCCGTGATAATCGACGTGCCGATGGGAGACATTCCCATGCCCAGAGCGCCGCAGATTGCTCCCGTCTACTCCCTCCCCTGGACCATGCCTCAAGAAGGCCTCATACCCTCTTAGACACCCAAACACCCGGGCGCTCCTGTCGCTACGGCAGTGGAAGAATTTGGAACATCGCGTCAGAAATCACTAGTACCCCCTAGTCTTTCAGACGTGTACGGGGTTGGTGGGCGGGGCGAGAGCCGGGACCTTCCGTTTACCCCAAAGCCGTACGCACAAAAGTTGTAAGAGGCTGAAATCCCCTTTACAATGCCAAGGACTACCAATAGTGGGTTTCGTAAACTTCTTCAAGGGATACGACTTGGCAAAAACTTCCAAGAGTTTGGGAGAAGATCAGCACGAACATGGGCAGGGCGAACACGCTCACGAAGGCCACGACCACGGCGCCCATGATGAACATGGGCACGAGGCCCACGAC
>CAYNJI010000053.1:0-7253 GCA_964397605.1 uncultured Dehalococcoidia bacterium
TCTGTAAGAGGGCTGTTTCTTCTTGCCCACCCTCCGGAGTCTTATCCTCAGCATGCGGCACTGTTCCTAGAAAGTTCGTTGATATTCGGAAGGAAATTTTAGTTTAGGCGCAAAGTATTGTCAACGCATGGGGGCGGGAGGGGTGGCTCGCGAACCGCCTCTGCGTAGTATATTAATGACGGCTCGGGCCCCTCTAACGTCGAAATTGTTGACTATCACTAGAATATGGGAGGCAGGACAGCATGCTAAAGCGCGTTGTTCACCCCGGCGAGATTCTGAGCGACGAATTAGCCGAGTTTGGCATAACGCCGGCGGCTTTCGCTCGCCAGATAAACGTGCCGCCCAATCGCATCAGTCAGATTATCGCCGGGAGACGCTCCGTAACCGGCGACACTGCCCTGCGGTTCGGCCACTGGTTCGGCGTTGATCCCCAATTTTGGCTTAATCTTCAAACGCAATTCGATCTTGCCATAGCCGACCAGCAGGTTGGAGAGGCCGTGAGGGAGCTTCCCACAGCCTCCGCGCGTCGGTAACCAGCAGCACAGCACGCTGGAGTAAGGTTCGCAAACCGGCGGGCGAGGCGCCTTCAAACCCGGGCGAAGGTAAGGGGCAGCCCCATCGGCCCGTGCCGCTTCAGGTAGGCGTGACGCAGCTCCATGAACCGGCGTTGATAGGAGAGGCTCATTATCGGGTTCGTCGTCATTATGTCCGCGTCTTCCCGGTTGTCCGAGTAGTAGGCCTTCCGCAGCCCCACCTTCTTGAATCCGTACTTCTTGTATAACGATATGGCGCTGTGGTTGGACACCCGAACTTCCAGGGTCACCACCCTGCTCTTTTCGTGCATCGCCGTTTCGATGGCGCCAGCCAGCAGGAGCTCCCCCATTCCCAGACCCCGGTAGGCTTCCCGTACGGCTATAGCCGTAACGTGGGCTTCTTCCCAGACCAACCAGGTGGAGACGTATCCCACAGGGTAATCTCGCGTGGACGGTTCCCCCGAGGAGCGGCGAAGGATCTCCCGAAGGTTGCGGATGAGCCGTTGGGGCATCGGGCCAGGAACGGGAACCTGTGCGTCCTCCTCCACAGCGTTTTCAGGAGGGAGGAGCGCCGCTACCAGGTGCTTGATCTTGGGGTTGTCCATCTCGCTCTTGAAGGCGCTGCGCGGCCAGAGGGAGGGGAAGGCCTCCCTCTCAATTTCGCTGACGGATGTTATGTCTGAGTTGTGTAGCTTTCGCAAGATATAGGTCATGGCGCGTTCGTTGGGGCTGTGGGTCAATTCTGCAGCGGGAGGAGCAGCCGCATGAATCGACGATCCTTCGCTTCTCTGTATGCATATTTTATCACGCTTTCAGAGGGCCCACGAAAGGCCTTCGGCATTGGATGGAAGCTGTTTCGTCCGCGGTCTTTACGTAACGTGGTTTCAACCTCACGAAAGCGGTTCGCCAACCCGTACCGTACGAGGAAGTCCCGACCCGCGTCTTCATGTAACATGAATTCTGCGGTAGAGGATCATATTCCAGTTGGAAATCATGCGGCGAAAGTTCTATAATACGTTAAATGCAGATTCTCCTTCGCCTTGCGCGATATGGGTTCAGATACAAGCGATATCTGATTCTTGCCTGGATATCTATGCTGGGAGCCAACGTCCTGGCCCTAGCCGTTCCCTGGCTAATTGGGGACGCCGTAGACCAGGTGCTCGCCGATGGAAACCGGCGCGGCCTGATTGTCCTGGGTGTTTCGCTCCTGCTCATCAGCATCGTTAGGGGCGCTTTCAGCTACGGCCAGACCTATTTTGCGGAGAACGTCTCCTCCAGGGTTACCTATACCCTCAAGAACGCCTTGCTCGGGAGGATGCAGGGGCTCAGCTTCGCCTTCCACGACAAGCGCAACACCGGCGACCTCATGTCGGTCGTTACGTACGACGTGGAGAGCACCCGGATGTTCATTAACTTCGGCATGGTGCGCTCCCTCCAGCTGACCATCCTCATCGGCGGAATCACCCCCCTGCTGCTCATTATCCACTGGCAGCTGGCGTTGATAAGCCTTGCCGGGGTGCCCATAACCGTCTACACCACCATCAAGATTGGGCGACGCATGAGGACAATCTGGCGGTCGGTGCAGAGAAAGATGGGCGTTCTCACCACGGTGCTCCAGGAAAACCTCGTTGGCATGAGGGTCGTCAAGGCCCTCGGCGCGGAGGAGGCCCAGATGAAGCTGTTCCACGGCCACTCCTTCCAAGTTTCCGAGGAGACCTTCTCCGCCAACCGCCTGCGAGTGGCCAACACCGCCTTCCTAACCTTCATGTACATCTGCGCCACAGGGCTTGTCATCCTCTTCGGCGGTCGATGGGTCTTGGGCGGCAGTCTAACGACGGGCGAGCTTTCCACATTCCTGCTCTTCCTCGGCCTCCTCGTCATGCCCGTTCGCATGCTGGGAATGGCCGTCAACACCTTCTCGCGCGCCATGTCTTCCGGCGAGCGGATATTCCAGATCCTCGACTCCCCCTCGCCGGTGGAGGACAAGTCGGGCGCGCGGGAGATGGGCCACGCGGCAGGCCAAGTGGTCTTCGACAAAGTTTCTTTCTCATACAACGCCCTCACCCCCGCCCTTGCCAACATTAGCTTCCAAATAGAGCCCGGCCAGAAGGTCGCGGTGCTGGGCGCCGCCGGCAGTGGCAAGACCACCATTTGCAACCTGATCCCCCGTTTCTACGACGCTACGAACGGGACGGTGACCATCGACGGGGTGAACGTCAAGGACGTTACTCTTACCTCCCTCCGCCACAACATCGGCATCGTGTTCCAGGACGTGTTTCTCTTCCAGACCACCATACGAGAGAACATCAGCTACGGCGTAAACGGCGTCACGGCCGAGGAAGTGGAGGAAGTGGCCAAGGCGGCCCAGCTTCACGACTTCATCATCAGCCTGCCGGAAGGGTACGACACCCAGGTTGGCGAAAGGGGGATGACTCTCTCCGGCGGTCAGCGCCAACGGTTAGCCATCGCCCGCACCCTGTTAGTGAACCCGCCCGTGCTAATCCTGGACGACTCCACCTCCAGCGTGGACGTAGAGACGGAGCACCTCATCAGAAAAGCCCTGAACCAGGTCATGGAGAATCGCACCACCTTTATCATTGCCCACCGCGTTAGCAGCGTACAGGGCGCAGACCTGATTCTCGTGCTCAAGGACGGGGAGGTCGCCGCCCAGGGTACTCACAAGGAGCTTATCGCCAAGGACGGCTTCTACAAGCAGATATACGAGCTGCAGCTGCTGCCCGGAGAAGAGGTGTTCCTGGAATCGGCGGTGACTCGTGACTGAAATGGCGAAACTGGAAGGGCGGGTGCGTTAGATGCACGGCGGTTGGAAGGGCGCTACCAGCGCAGACGCCTTCGACCACCGGCGCGGCGGTCTGAAGGACTTCAAGATACTCCTGCGGTTGCTGAAATACACCTCTCCCTACCGGGGCCTGGTGGTCTTGGGCGTGGTCACCATGGTCATGTATACCGCCACGGTGGTGGTCACCCCCATCATCATCCTTATGGCCATCGACGCCATAATTCCGCCGGCCCAGAACACGTCGAGGCTAACTGTCCTGGTAATCCTCTTCTTCGTCAACGCCGCGCTGCAATATCTCACCCACTACATTCACCAGGTCGCCATGTCCCGCGTGTCCCAGAACCTGCTTCTGGACGTACGCGACGACATGTTCAACCACCTGCAGAGCCTCTCCATGTCCTTCTACGACCGGTCACAGATGGGCCGGATTATGTCCCGTCTGCAAAACGACGTTTTCCAGATTCAGGAGTTCCTGACACAGTTTTCGGTGACCATTGGGGACATGCTCACTCTGGGGTCCATTGTCGTCGCCATGTGCTTCATCAACTGGACCCTGGCGTTGATAACCCTAACAGTGGTGCCCCCGCTGCTTATAATCGGCCTGGTCTGGCAGCGATATTCCTGGCCCCGCTTCATGCGGGTCCGGACGGCCCTGGCCATCGTCAACGGCAACCTGCAGGAGAACATCTCCGGCATGAGGGTCATCCAGAGCATGAACCGGGAGGAGAAGAACTACCGGCGCTTCCGGAGCCTGAATCGAGATCACCGGGAAGCCCAGCTGAGCTCCCAGAGGTTCGCAGCCTCCCTAATGCCTTCCGTGGAGATTCTGAGCGGAATAGCCATGGCCCTTGTCGTAATCTTCGGGGGCCTCATGACCCTTGACGGCGCCGTAGCGGTGGGCGTCGTCGTTGCCTTCGCCCTCTACATCCAGCGTTTCTTCGAGCCCGTCCGCAACCTGACTATGCAGTACACCCAGATGCAGCGTGCCATGACCTCAGCATCCCACATCTTTGAGCTCATAGACGAGAAGCCGGAGATTGTGGAGAAGCCTGACGCCAAACGCATGCCCCAGATACAGGGCGAGGTTGTCTTCGACGACGTGCACTTCCGCTACACGCCGGAGGTAGAGGTTCTGAAGGGCATTAACCTGACTATGAACCCCGGCGAGACTATTGCGGTGGTGGGCGCCACCGGTGCAGGCAAGACCACCCTTTCGTCTCTCATACTGCGGTTGTACGACGTTACCGAAGGCAGCATTAAGGTGGACGGCTACGACGTGCGGGACGTAAACCGCACCTCCCTCGTTAACCAGATTGGCACTGTGGTGCAGGAGCCGTTCCTGTTTTCGGGAAGCGTCAAGGACAACATCCGCTTCAACCATCCCCGGGTCACCGACCAGCAGATAGTGCAGGCGGCCAAAATCGTCGGCGCCCACGACTTCATTATGCGAATGAAGGACGGGTACGACTACGGGGTGGAGGAACGGGGCAGCAACTTCAGCGCCGGCCAGCGCCAGCTCATTGCCCTGGCGAGGGCGCTGGTCTTCGACCCGCGCATTATCATTCTCGACGAGGCCACCGCCTCTGTAGACAGCCAGACGGAGATGATGATTCAGGAGGCGCTGGGCCAGGTGCTGGAAGGACGAACAGCCCTGGTGATTGCCCACCGGCTTTCGACGGTGCGTAACGCCGACCGGGTAGTCGTCATGGACCAGGGCGAGATTGTGGAGGAGGGGAACCACCGGCAGCTACTGCAAACGGGCGGGCTTTATGCCAAGCTCTACCGGATGAATTTCGGCGAGAACGGCGTCAGCGAGGCGACGGACTAGAGCAATCGCTGTTGGGAGTTGAGGCCGCCGGGGGCGTATTCGACACCCAGGTGAGCGTAAGCGAGGGGGGTGGCCGTTCGACCCCGGGGCGTGCGTTCCAGGAAGCCCAGCTGCAACAGGTAGGGCTCGTAGATGTCCATGATGGTGTCGGTCTCCTCGCTGATGAAAGCGGCCAGGGTGTGCAGGCCCACGGGCCCGCCGGAGAACTTCTCCACCAGCCCTCGCAGCAGCCGATGGTCCACTTCGTCCAGCCCCAAGCTGTCAATCTCCAGCATGTCCAAGGCTTCTAGACACACCTTCCCCGTAATCCGGCCGTCGGCCATCACCTGGGCGTAGTCACGGGTGCGCTTGAGCAGCCGGTTGGCTACCCTGGGCGTGCCGCGGGAACGGCTGGCTATCTCCGCAATCCCCTGGTCGTCCACCGACACGTCCAGAATCGAGGCGGAGCGCTTGACTATCAATTTCATCGCCTTGTAGTCGTAGAAGTCCAACCGATATATTGACCCAAACCGGTCCCGCAGGGGCGGGCTGATCATGGCGTAGCGGGTGGTTGCGCCGATGAGGGTAAACGGATTGACCCTCAGGTTCATGGCCCTTGCAGCCAACCCCTTGCCCATCATCCACGACAGGAAAAAATCCTCCATGGCGGGGTAGAGCACCTCCTCCACCACCCGGCTGAGACGGTGAATCTCGTCGATGAACAGCACGTCGCCCTTGCCCAGGCTGGTGAGGACGGCTGCCATATCGCCGGCGCGCTCGATGGCGGGGCCGGAAGTGACCCGGATGTTCACGTTCATTTCCTGGGCGATGATGTGGCCCAGGGTGGTCTTGCCCAGCCCCGGCGGTCCATAGAGGAGCACGTGGTCCAGAGGTTCCTCCCGCATTAGGGCGGCGCGCATGGCGATAAGCAGGTTGTCTTTGACCCGCTCCTGCCCGACGAACTCGTTGAGCAGGCGGGGCCGCAGGGAGGTATCCATCCCGGCATCTTCCTGCCGGGGCTTGCCGGAAACAAGCCGGGGGGATGGTGCGCGACGGTTCGTAGGCTGCTTCTGCATTTGTCACCATTCTAGGCAGGGAAGCATGGGCCGTCAACGAAGAAGATCTCCTGGAACGCCGTATGCGAACAAAGGATGGTATAATCTACTGCCGGAAGCGGGACTAAGGGTCTACTCTTGCCATCAACGAACCCTCCCCCCACATTCCGCGAAAGGACGCTGGTAATGCAGAGAACAACCACCTACAGAGAACAGAGCCGAAGATTCCTGGCCCAAGCTTACGAAGAGCTTGCCAAGGGTGACATCCCCCAGACCTCGGAGAAGGCGTGGGGCGCAACGGCACAGATGCTGAAAGCAATTGCTCAACAGAGAGGCTGGCGCCACAAATCCCACAGATACTTGTATGAAGTAATTCGCAGGCTTCGCCGTGAGACCGGCGACCCAGAATTAACACGACTCTTCAACCAAGCGTCCGGGCTTCACTCAAACTTCTACGAGAACTTGTATGAAGCCGAAGACCTGGAAGATCTTCTGCCCGAGATAGAGCGGTTGGTGGACAGGCTAGAGGCGTTGCTGAGCGCAACGCCCTAGTCCTCAGGGCATCGCACACCCCCTCTCATCCCAAGAGAACGCAAAAATGCAGAAAACCACCACCCACAGAGAGCAGAGCCGCATATTCCTGACCCAAGCCTACGAGGAGCTTGCCAAAGGCGACCTACAGCAAGCTTCTGAAAAGGGTTGGGGGGCCGCTTCCCAGATGCTCAAGGCCATAGCCCAACAGCGCGGCTGGCGCCATCAGAGCCATCAAGCCTTGCGAGGGACCGTTAACGCACTCCTCAAAGAGACCGGCGATTCAGAGTTGGGATCCCTATTCGGCTCTGCTGGCGACCTGCATACCAACTTCTACGAGAATTGGAATAGGGCCGAACTTACGGCAGTCCTCCTTCAAGATGTAGAGCGGTTTGTGGACAAGGCAGAAGCGCTGTTGGACACAACCACCTAACTCTCACGATATTCGAGCACCTTCTCCCTAGAAGGCAACGCTGAGAATGCAGAAAACCACCTCATATAGAGAGCAGAGCCGCATATTCCTGACC
>CAYNJI010000054.1:0-7232 GCA_964397605.1 uncultured Dehalococcoidia bacterium
GCCTACGACGTGGTGGTGGGGCCAAGGAGCGCGCTGTTTTCGCCTCTGCCGGATTTGGGTCTCATCGTAATAGACGAGGAGCACGAGTGGAATTATAAGGAGGAGAACCAGCCGCCCCGGTATCACGCCAGAGAGACGGCGTGGAAGATTTCTCAGATTTCGGGCGCGCCGCTATTGATGGGCAGCGCCACTCCTGACGTGGCTACCTTCTATCATGCATCGCGGGAAAGGCATGCATCATCGGAAAGGCACGCTCGCCGGGGAAGGCGGCACCGCCTGTTCCAGCTGCCCTATCGCATAGCGCCGCCGCCGGCCAAGCCCAAAGGTGAAGGTTCGTCGCCGGGGGAAATTGAGGAGGCTCCGGCGGGGCCGTCTAGCGAGACTTCGCCCAAACAGAAGATTCGGACGGGATTGGCCAGGGTTGTAATAGAGGACATGCGCCAGGAGCTGAAGGAAGGGAATCGCAGTCCATTCAGCCGCCGGCTGGTCCGCTCGCTGGCAGGATGCGTTGGCCGGGGAGAACAGGCCATCCTTTTCTTGAACCGGCGCGGTGCGGCCTCCGTGGTGCAGTGCAAGAACTGCGGCTTGGCCCTGGAGTGCCGCCGCTGCTCTGTGGCCGTCACCTACCATCGCAGCCAGGGGCTGCTGTGCCATCTCTGCGGCCGACGTCGCAGGCCCCCCTCTAGCTGCGAGGAGTGCGGCAGTCGCATGCTTCAATACCTGGGCGCAGGGACTCAGAGGGTGGTGGAGGAGTTGGAGCTGGCCCTCCCCGGCATCGGGGTGGTGCGTTGGGACAGCGATACGGCAGGACGGAGTGGGGAACACGAGGCGCTGCTGAAGTCCTTCGTCGCGGGGGAAGCGCAGGTCCTGGTGGGAACCCAGATGGTTGCCAAGGGGCTTCACGTGCCTAACGTTAGCCTAGTGGGGGTAGTGCTGGCGGACGTGGGCCTGCATCGGCCCGACTTTCGCGCGGGGGAGAGAACCTTCCAGCTGTTGTGCCAGGTGGCGGGCCGGGCGGGCAGAGGCCAGACGCCCGGACTGGTCATCATCCAGACCTACAACCCGGAAAACTACGCGATACGCGCCGCGGGCCGCCAGGATTTTCTTAGCTTTTACAAGCGGGAGATAGACTACCGGCGGCAGTTGAGAAATCCGCCCTTCAGCCGGTTGATCAACCTCGCGTACCAGCATGTAAGGGAGGAAGCGTGCGAGGAGGAGGCCAGACGGATGGCCGAGCTCCTCCGCTCCACGGCCTACGGGCGCGGTTTGGCCGGGGTCGACGTGGTGGGTCCGGCGCCGGCGCAGCCCTACCGGGTTCGTGGTCTATACCGCTGGCACCTGATTCTTCGGGGAGCCGGAGGCGTCCTTCACGCCCTCTTGGGCGGAGTCTCCATTCCCAAAGGCTGGACGGTGGACGTAGATCCAGTGACGGCGCTTTAACGTTTAGAATGGGGTTGCGCCTTTACACCCGTTGAGGCGAGTGTCTATAATCTTTGAGGCCTTCAACCCCGAGGGTTCCAGGAAGGATCCCATAAAGAGGTGAAAAGAGCGTGGCTGTGAGGCCCCTGGTTTCCGCACCCAGTCCGGCGTTGAGTCGAAAGACCAGTCGGGTGAAGCGGATTGATGCCGGCGTTCGCAGGCTAGTGGAGGATATGATAGAGACGATGCATGATGCCCACGGCGTTGGGCTGGCGGCAAACCAGATTGGCGTACCGCTGCGTATAGCCGTCATCCAGCTGCCCGACGAGGACGAAGCTGTGGTGCTTATCAATCCCGAGGTTGTTCTACGGGAGGGGTCTCGAGAGCTCACGGAGGGCTGCCTGAGCATTCCGGGGTACTCCGGTCTGGCGCTTCGGTCGGAGAAAGTGCGCGTGAAGGCCCAGGGGCTGGACGGCAAGCCCTTCCGTATTGAGGCGGATTGTGACCTGATGGCCCAGGTGTTGGAGCACGAGACGGACCACCTGGACGGGCATCTGTACGTGGAACGGCTGGTGAGCAAAGACCAGCTTTGGAAGAATGACGAGGATGAGATGGAAGAAGATGTGGAGCGGGACGCAACGGAGGCTGCTTCATCCAGCAAGTAACGGTCTCGCCCGGGCCTCACCGGCTTCCACCTTCCGCGCCGATAGCGCCGTCTGCATCCATGGCCGCTGTGCTTGGAGAGTTCTTTAGCTCCCGCGTGGTGGAGGCTTACCTGGTGGGGGGATGCCTTAGAGACGCGCTAACCGGTCGGCCCAGTCACGACGTGGACGTTGCAGTTCGGGGTGACGCCCTGGTCTTGGGTCAGGAATTGGCCCAACTACTGGGAGGGAGCTTTGTGCCGCTGGACCCCCAGCGGGGCGTGGCGCGAGTGGTCTGCAGGGACGACGGCGCGACGGTGGACCTGGCCGCCATGAACGGTTCCGTGGAGGAAGACCTGGCCCGTCGGGACTTTACCATTGATGCTATGGCCCTGCCCATCGAGGCTGCTGACAGCGACGAATGGACTCAGTCCCTCATAGATCCCTTCGGCGGGCGGGAAGACCTGGAGCGGGGTCTGGTGCGGATGGTGAACGACCAAGTCTTCCGAGAAGACCCCAGCCGCCTCCTTCGAGGTGCGCGTCTGGCCCGCAGCTTCGGCTTCCGCATCCACGAGGAAACCGCGGTTGCGATTGCAGACCATGCACATTTGATAGACACCATAGCCAAGGAGCGGGTCAGGGACGAATTCCTGACGCTTCTATCTCTCGACGCCCCGCAAGACACCCTGCACTGCCTGGATGACTTGGGGCTGTTGTGCCGCATTGTCCCGGAGTTGGAGCGCGCGCAGGGAGTAAGTCAGCCGAAAGAGCACTACTGGGACGTGTTCGAGCATACGGTCCAGGCGGTGGAGGCTGCCCACGCGGTGACGTCGCCGGCTTCCTGCCGAAACGTCTCTCTCTTCGCAACGCTGTGCTGGGACGAGGACATGGAGCGCCACTTCGAGGAGATGGTGAGCGACGGTCACAACCGCCGCACTATACTCAAGGTGGGAGCGCTATTTCACGACATCGCCAAGCCTCAGACCAAGGCCGTGGATGCGACGGGCAGGACCAGGTTCTTGGGCCATCCGAAGCAGGGGGCGGTGGTGGCCGAAGAGCGGCTGCGGGCTCTTCGCATCAGCGCCCGTGGGATTCGGAGTGTCTCCGCCATGGTGGATGCACATCTGCGGCCAACCCAGATGAGCCAGGAGCTGGAACTCCCCAGTCAGCGGGCCATATTCCGGTTCTTCCGGGATCTGGGCGAATCGGCCTACTCGGTACTGTATTTGAGCCTGGCCGACTATCTGGCGGCCCGGGGGCCGATGTTGGAGACTGAAGACTGGCTCCGCCGAGTAGACCTAGTCAACTACGTCATTGCCGAGAATCGCCGGGAGTCCACCGCAAGCATTGCCGAGAAGCGGCAGACCCTTTTGACGGGCCACGATTTGATTGAGGTAATTGGCCTTGAGCCAGGGCCCATCTTTCGGAGCCTGCTGGAGGGCCTGGAAGAGGCGAGGGCGGCGTCGGAAGTGGGTTCCAGAGAGGAAGCGCTGGCGTGGGTGCGGGCACGTTTGGAAGAAGGGACATGGTAACGAACGCTCATGCGTAGAAATCTCAGAATCTTCCTGATAATTGGGGTAATGTTCACGCTGGCCGTGCTGGTGCTTTGGAACCAGGAAGTGGACCTACCGGGAGACTCCTTTGACCGGGGCGGCACCGGGCCGCTGGGTCTGGTATTGGGTCTGGACCTGCGGGGGGGCGCTCACCTGGTCTACCAAGCGGACAGGCCGGTGACGCTCAATACTACCTTTGCGGAGCCGATCTCCGAGTCGGAATTGAAGGACGGCTTGGACAAAATCACTTTCGGACAGCCCACCTCCGAGTCGGAAACGAAGGAAGCCTTGGACAAACGGAAGCTGGGTCCGGTAACCATCACGACTTTCGAGCGAGAGGAGTTCTCCCTGGACGTGCCCGGCATCGACGAGGAGGGCGTGAGCGGCTTCATGGAGGAGCTTCAGACGGATGTGGGCGCGGTAACGAGTTATGAGTCCAGCATCGAAGACAGGACGCAGATTCACGTTAGCCTCGTGGAGTTGCCCAGCCAAGGGTCGGTGGGGGACGCGGTCCGGGGGTTGGGCTACTCAGACGTTCTGGTGGCGACCGTGTCGAGGCAGTTATTCATCCTGAGCGAGCTTCCTTCTTCCATAGACGAGGAGGCGGAGGCGGCCATGAGGGCGGCGCTGAACGACGTCTTCACCGTGGAAGAATTCCAGTTGGCACGGGACGAGGATGACGTGGTCCAGGCGGCTTACGTCTGGTTCAACCCGGCTCCGAATGAAGGCGCGCTGCAGGTTGCGTTCAACGATTTGGAATACCCGGACGCCCGTATTGTTAATGTGGACGGCAAGAACTTCACCGCCACGCTGGACCCGCTGGAAGAAGAGGCTTTCGTCGCGCTGGTGGAGGGGTTGCGGGAGGAAATTACCAGCATTGACCAGGTTAACTCCACTAACATCCAGTCGGCGCTAATCGACGTGACCCTGGCGATTGGAGTTGAGCAGGCGGTGATGGAGACGGCGATGGTGGACTTGGGCTTCTCCGAGGCGGCGGTTATCGAGTCGCGGGGGCGGGAATACACGGTGGACCTTTCTGTTCTCGATGAAGAAAGGGATTCGACGATTGAAGGGAAGGTGTCGGAGCAGGTGGGCACCCTTTCAGCCTTCGAAATGCTCCGAAATGACCCCGACACGGAACGGATGGAAGGTGTAATTGACACCATTCAGCGGCGTGTAGACGCCTTTGGCATCACGGAGCCAAGCGTTCAGCTGTTCGGCGAGGATAGGGTGCTGGTGCAGCTTCCCGGCGTGGAGGACACCAGAATAGAAGTGGCGTTCAAGGGAAGGGTGTCGAGTCCCACTTTGGAGAACGCCATGGCGGAGTTGGGGTTTGAGGACGCGCTGGTCAGCGACGCTGAGATTGCTGACGTGCCCGGGGTTTTCGACATTCGGGTGCAGGGGGTTACGGAGGAGGAGCGGGATGAGATACGGACGGTGTTGGAAGAAGAGTTAGGGACGATAGAGCTATTTGAGTATGACGAGAATTTGCAGGCGATGCAGGTTGTGTTCGCGGGCAGCCTTGAGTCTTCGGAAGATTCGGACGTAGAGTCGCCGGAGGTTTTGGACGTAGTGTCTTCGGAAGTTTCGGAGGTAGTAGTGGGGCTGGGGCATGAAGAGGAAGATGTGGAGGTATTGGCTACTCCGGGAGTGTCTTTCAGGGTGCGGGTTCGGACGCTGAGCGGCACGGAGCAGAAGGAACTGCAACAGAATTTGGCCACTGCCGTGCTCCCCATCCATACCTTCAACGCCACTGGTGGCGTGGAGGAGGCGAAGAAGCTAATTGGAGAAACGGCTCAGCTGGTATTCGCAGAGCGGACTTGCCAGAATGCCGACTGTTCGGAATTCGAAGACCAGGAAGCAGTGGGGCGGAGCGGGGAAGCACTGACGGGGAACAACCTTGTGGAGGCCTTTGCGGGTTCCCACCCAACCACGAGCTTGCCCATCGTGAACTTCGTCTTTGACGGGGACGGGACGCGCATCTTCCGGGACTTCACCACACGCATAGCGGGAGACCAAACGAAGTGCATAGCCCACTTGCTGGACGGCAAGAGCATCATCTGCCCGGTAGCGCGGCAGCCGATTATTAGCGGGGCGGGGTTCATAGAAGGCCAGGATTTCACCTTCGACCGGGTACGGACCCTGTCCATCCAGTTCGAATCAGGAAGCCTGCCGGTTTCGCTGGATCTGGTGAGGGAGAGCACCGTTGATTCCTTCCTGGGCGGCGAATCGCTGAGAGCCAGCCTTAAGGCGGCGCTGGTGGGACTGGGTCTGATTATCTTGTTCATGATCATCTACTATCGGGCAGCCGGCCTCGTGGCCGCGGCGGCGCTGATAATCTACACCACGCTGCTGCTGGCGGTGTTCAAGATGACGCCGGTGACACTGACCCTCTCTGGCCTGGCGGCCCTCATTCTCTCCATAGGTATGGCGGTGGACGCAAACATCCTGATATTCGAGAGGCTGAAAGAGGAACTGCGCTCGGGGAGGAGCCTCCTCTCGTCCATGGAGATCGGGTTCCGCCGGGCGTGGCCCGCCATTCGGGACAGCAACACGTCCACGTTCATTACGTGCGGCATTCTATTCTTCTTCGGGCGGGAGTTGGGCGAGCCGAGAATCACGGGCTTCGCCATCACCCTGGCCATAGGCGTGGCGGTCAGCATGTTCACTGCCCTGATGGTTAGCCGAAACTTCCTGCAACTGCTGGCCTTCACCAAGTTGGGAGAAAGGCTGAACCTGTTCACGCCGGAGGGTGTGCGTAGGCGTGACGAGGAATCTGGGGGAGGGGGACGGGCATGAACATCGTAGGCAAGCGCAAATGGTACTTCCTGATATCGGCCCTGATTCTGGTGCCGGGGATCATTTCCCTCATAATTCCACCGGCCGTCCGAGCCGGCATTGATTTCTCGAGCGGCTCGGCATTCGAGGTGACGTTTGAGCAGGCGGTGGAGGAGGAGCAGGTGCGGGGCGCCATGGGGAAAGCGGACCATGCCGACGCTCGGATTCAGAAACTTTCGGCTTCGACTGTGTTCATCCGGACCAAGGAGCTTCAGGAGGGCGAGCGAGACAAGATTCAGGGAGTGCTGGAGGAGAACGTTGCGCTGGTAAACGCCATATCCAAGGTGGAAACGGTGTCGCCGGAGGTGGCTGGGGAAACGGTGCGCAATGCCGTGATTGCGGTGTTGGTGGCAGCGGTGGGGATACTGCTTTACATAACGTGGGCCTTCCGACACATTCCCAGCTCCTTCCGATACGGGGTGGCGGCGGTGCTGGCCCTGGTACACGACGTGGTGATAATCATCGGCATCTTCTCCATTCTGGGCAAGTTCTTCGGCCTGGAAGTCAACGTTATGTTCGTGGTGGGCCTTCTGGCTGTGGCGGGGTATAGCGTCAACGATACCATCGTGGTGTTCGACCGCATCCGGGAGAACGTGGGGCGGGACCTGGACCGCCCGTTGGCGGAGTCGGTGAACATAAGCATCATGGAGAGTATGGGTAGGTCGCTGGGCACCAGCTTGACGACCACCTTTGCCCTGTTGGCCCTGTTGCTGATTGGGGGCGCGACGTTGCGGGAGTTCCTGCTGGTGCTGCTCATCGGGACCGTGGCGGGAACCTACAG
>CAYNJI010000055.1:0-2892 GCA_964397605.1 uncultured Dehalococcoidia bacterium
GGGTAGTGCTCCAGCACCGCCATGTTTAGCGACACGCCGCACTTGATGCCGTGCTTGTCCAGCACTTCCAGCATCCTCCAGAACCCTACCCGGTTGCCGTAGTCCCGGTAGGAATACTGCTGCACGTCGGGATAGGGGACCCGAGGCCACGGGTTTCGAAGCCCGTCGTAGTCCGGCAGATACTCGTAATGCTCAATGTTCGGAGCGACCCAGACGGCCACCCTCGCGTTGCCCGGCCACTTCAGTATGGGCCGGTCAATAATCGGGCTGTAGTCCACTCTATGGGGCGGCAACGACACCGGTGCGCCTCCTTGAATTTGCAAATTTCATCCGCGCCCTACTGGGCCGTCCATCCCCCGTCCACCACCTGCTCGCTCCCCGTCACGAAGGCCGATTCGTCCGACGCCAGGTAGAGCACACAGTAGGCCACGTCTAGCGGCCGACCCAGCCGACCCAGCGGCACCCGGTCCAGGTAATAGCTCTCCTGCCGCCGGTTCTCTGCCAGCGCAAGCTCCATCTGCCGCGTCAGTATCGGCCCAGGATGCACGGAATTCACCCGTATGCCGTCCTTGGCGTGATGAATCGCCGCCGCCTTCGTGAACATCCGCACCGCTCCCTTGGAAGTCTGGTAGGCTACGTTGCTCATCTCGGACCCGACCATCCCCATCTGCGACGAAATGTTGATGATGGAACCGCCTCCCCGTCGGCGCATTTCCGGTATGGCCGTCTTCGTCCCAAGGAACACCCCGGTCACGTTAACCGCCATCACCCGATTCCAACCGTCCACCGTCGTTTCCTCGATGGCTCCCGCTCCTCCGACGGCGGCGTTGTTTACCATTACGTCCAGGCCGCCAAACTCCGCAACGGTGGCGGCCACGGCCCGAAGCCACTGGGCCTCGTCCGTTACGTCCAGTGGCACGAACATTACTTGCCGGCCCAAATCCCGCAACTCCGACTCCAGCTTTCGCCCTTCATCTTCCAGCACGTCCCCAAAGGCCACCGACGCTCCCTCCTGGGACAGCAGGCACACGTCGGCAGCGCCCAGCCCGCGAGCCCCGCCGCTTACGAAAGCCACCTTCCCCTCTACTCGCATACGTTACCTTCTGAAGAACTCAACCACGCCGCATTAGAGATCAATCTCAAACACCAGGCCATACTTGTCGCCTAGGTCCACCCTCTTGGGTCTTTTGTCCGAACCCAAGTCCGTGTAGGTAAGGCTGTAATTCTTCTCGTAGTCCACAATTTGCGTGGGGTTGGGGTTCGAGTTGAGAATGGCGAACACGGCCCCCGGCGGCGTCAGGATGTACCGGTTCAGGGAATGCCACGTCCCCCTCTTCAATGCATACCCTTTGTTGCCGTCAATGAGAAAGGCGTGGACATCCTCCGGGTTGGGCGAAGCCATGGGGTCGTCCATATCCGTCGGCCTCGCCACCGCCACCACTGCGGGCGAACCGGACATCTGTATGAAGCTCTGGGTAACCGCGAAATGACGCTCCAGTTGGCTGAATTGCACCCCTTCGTAGGGCTGCCAGACAACCCCAAGAGTTCCCCTCCCGTCAGCCTCGAAGTCCACCGGCGCAATGATGCGGTGGTCCGCAGGCCGCTCCCGGGCGTCCAACAGGTACCCAAAGGGGCTGAAGGCCTCCTCCGTCATCGGCTCTATCTTCAACGTGTGCACTCTCGTCATGGCAACCTCCTCTGCTAGCTGCATCCACTCCGTCGGGACGTTCCAACGCTTGACCGGCCTTTTCCCAGCGTCGCGGCAGTTAGGTCGAGTATAGGCATAGCTTCAAGGCAGGTCAACGCCGCCCCCGCCGCCCGTAAATCCGCCCGCCCCACCTGTCATTCAGAGCGTAGCGAAGAACCTCGCCGTACTGGCGTCCCCTATTCGCTCAAGCTGAAGGGCGGGTAACGGTCCGTCGTCAGTAACCACATGTAAGCCCCAACGCGGAGGCCGTAACGGTTCACCCCAACCACGAAGTCAAACATCCCCCGCGGATACCGGCCTAGAATCAAAATTAACAGCCATGCCAATATGGTGACCAACACAGCCAGAATCCCAAGGACAATTAGGACAATGTAATGAGGGATAGCCAGGATCCACTTGATGATGGGTAGGAACCGGTTCAGATCCGTCTCCGCGTTCGGATACTCAATGTTCAGATGCACCGCCTGCTCTTCATCGGTAGAGGGATACTCATCCCGCAGCAGCAGCAAGAAAGCCGCAACCCTCGTTTCGAACCGAGTCAGCGCAAGGTTCCAGTCAAACCACCACTTGGGGTACTTCTTGCGGAACAGAATCATTAGCAGAGGCCCCAAGAACAACCAGCCTCCGGCAAAGAAGGGCGCCAGAGTCTCATTCAAACTCTGATCTTGCGTGATTACTGCACCGGTTACGGTTGCCAGCACCAACATTATGGGTATAACTAGAATAATCCGTAGTAAGACGGACAGCCGGTTGCTCGACTCCTGATAATCTATGGACAACTGCACCGGATAATCAGCGTTGCCGCCGAAATTTCGCTGGCTGGCAATCTGCTCGGCTCGTCTTAGGTCTGCCTCGCCTCCTATCATTGGACCCTCCTTAACAGAATTTCCCCATCATCTTACCCAACGTCCCCATTACGCAATATAGGCGAAAAAGCGGGAAAAAGAACCCATGGGGAGCGAGCCCCTTCCCTTCCGCATACCTACCGCCCCCTCCATTATTCCGAACCTGTCGAAGAGTCGTCGTGGGGGAATGCAGGAGTTTCCAGGGGCTTTCTAATGCTTAGTGGAAGCAGCACCAGCAGGCTGGCCAGGGTGAGGGCGGCTTGGTAGTAAAAGATGTTTACTAGGCCGAATTGGTCTATCACTGCTACCGCAATGAGGTTGGAGAAGGCGCCCACTATG
>CAYNJI010000055.1:2902-7196 GCA_964397605.1 uncultured Dehalococcoidia bacterium
CGGCTCGTCTTAGGTCTGCCTCGCCTCCTATCATTGGACCCTCCTTAATAGAATTTCCCCATCAGCTTGCCCAACGTCCCCATTGCGCAGTATAGGCGAAAAAGCGGGATAAAGAACCCCTGGGGAGCGAGACCCATCCCTTCTGCATCCCTCCCGTCATTCTTGCCACTCCCTCCATCATTCCGAACCTATCGAAGAGTCGTCGTGGGGGGGGCAGGAGTTGCTAGGGGCCTTCGAATGCTCAGAGGTAGCAGCACCAGCAGGCTGGCCAGGGTGAGGGCGGCCTGGTAGTAAAAGATGTTTACTAGACCGAATTGGTCAATCACTGCTACCGCGATGAGGTTGGAGAAGGCGCCCACTATGCTGCTGGCGCCGAAGAGGAATCCGATCGCCGTGGCCTCGGCTCCGCGGCTGACCTGGTCCAGCACCGAGGCCTGGATTATCTGGTGCAGCGCAAAAGTAAACAGCCCCAAGCCGGCTAGGGTAAGGGTTAGGCCCAAGCCCCCTCCTATGTTGACTATTGTCACCAGGAAAGCCACGCATATGGCAAGCCCTGGTGCCAGAACAAGCTTGCGATTGAACTTGTCCGAAAGTGCGCCCAATATTGGTGTTGATAATACGCCCGCGCCGGTCACCAGGCCCATGTGCACCCCCATGTTCCAGTCGCTCATCCCTAGCTCATCCTTGAGGTAGAAGGGGGTCCATAGGAACAGGGTCGTGAGGGCCATGTCTCGCAGTAAGGCCACCGTGGCCAGGCCCAGAACCGCCCGGTTCTTCAGCAGCGCTAGGGCGGAAAGCATCTGCACGTGGAAGTCCCGACGCTCCTCTCCTTCGACGTCTCGACCAATGTTTCGGAGAGTGATCCAGACCACGGCGGCCATGACCAGAGCGGGCACTGTGTACATGAACAGGATGCCCCGCCAGTGTAATATCCCCAGAAGCGCCCCGGCCGCTATGGGGCCAAGTATGTTGCCTAGGTTGGCCCCAAAGCCGTGGATAGAGATGGCAAAGCCGCGCGAATTGGGGAAGCGTTGGGAGAGAGCGGCCGTGGACGGGAGATGCCAGAGGGCGCCGGGCAGCGAGATCATGATCACGGCCACGACGAGGACCGGGAAGGTGAACGAGGCTCCCAGCAGGGCGTAGGCGATGGCAGACCAGACCAGACAGCCGGTAAGGATTAGCCCCCACTGGCCCTTCAGCATGTCTACAATAAGGCCGCCTGGCAGATTCACCGCGCCAAAGCCTACCTGCCGTATGGTGCCCAGGAGGCCAATTTGCAGGGTGCTGAGGCCGAGGGCTGCGGTGATGGTGGGTAAAAGCACCAGAAAGCCCTGGTCGAACCAGTGGCTAATGCCGTGGCCCGTGGAGAGCACCCCAAGGATGAATCGCCTGTCTTCCCTTAGCTTGATGGCCTGCTCCGCTTCCGTGGCGGTTTGGCGTATGTGCCTGCCATTGCCGTTCTTTGGTCCATCATTGCGCGGTCTTGCCTCCGTCAACGACCAGTTCTGCGCCGGTTACGAAGGACGATTCATCGGAGGCCAGGTAAAGTACGGCGTAAGCCACGTCCAGGGCCGTGCCGACGCGTCCCAGTGGAACGGATGCGATGCGCTGTCGGCGCTCCTCCGGGTCCTTCAGCAGTTCGACTATCATGTCCGTATCGATGACGCCGGGGTGGACGGAGTTGGCGCGAATCCCGCTGCCCACGTGCTCGATGGCAGTGGACTTGGTGAAGATCCGTACTGCTCCCTTGGAGGCCTGGTATGCGGAGCTGTTTGCGCTTCCGGCGAGGCCGGCGGTGGAAGAGATGTTGATGATAGAGCCACCGCCCCGTTTCCGCATTTCCGGGATGACAGTACGGGTGCCCAGGAAGACGCCGGCCACGTTCACCTCCATTATCTGCCGAAAGACGTCAATGGAGGTTTGTTCCAGGGACGCGATCCGGTAGATGCCGGCGTTGTTGACGAGGACGTCAAGGCCCCCAAAGCGGTCAACGGTTTCAGCGACGATGCTGGCCCACTGTCTCTCGTCGGTCACGTCGAGGGGTTGAAAGTGGACTTGGCCGCCCTGGTCGACTATCCGCTGGGCGGTTCGGCGGCCTTCCTCGATTAGAATGTCGCCTATGACGACTTTCGCGCCGTGGGAGGCAAAGAGTTCGGCTTCCACCGCTCCCATCCCGCGGGCACCGCCGCTGATGAGGGCTACCTTGCCGTTCAATCGCATGGCTTCTGCTCCTAGCTCTAATATGAACTTGGGGATTGTACCAAGGTAGACAACCTTCGGGTAGTGGCATGACCTTTCCGTAGGGCCTTATTCAAGAGAGGAACAAGAAAATCTGGTAGGATGGGCCACGTTGAAATGACGTTGTCTATACTTGTTTTGGAAGAGGTGGAGAAGATGCAGTTGGAAGGTTTGAACGCTGTGGTTACCGGTGGCGGCAGAGGCATCGGTCGGGAGATCGCCCTCGAGTTGGCGGAAGCGGGGGCCTCGGTGGCGGTGGCCGACGTGAATCTGGCTTCGGCAAAAGAGACCGTTAAATCTATAGAAGAGATGGGAGGCTCAGCCTCAGCCATCTGCGTTGACATTTCCGACAGCGGGCAGGTAAGGGACATGGTTGCCGCTGCGTCGGAGGCCCTTGGGTCGCTGGATATCCTCGTGAATAACGCGGGCATCGGCATCAGCGCTTCAGTGATGGATACCACGGACGAGGAGCTAGACCGGGTGTTGGGAGTGAACTTGAAAGGGACCTTCCTCTGCTGCCGGGAAGCGTCCAAGGTGATGGTGGAGCGTGGAAAGGGAGGCCGCATCGTGAACATTGCCTCCAGCGCGGGGGACAACGCCCGCGTGGAGGGCGGCGCCTACTGTGCTTCCAAGGCAGGGATTCTCCAGCTGACCCGGGTGCTGGCAATGGAGTTAGGGCCTTTCGGCATAAACGTCAACGCCGTTTCGCCGGGCCTTACGGATACCGTAACCGGGACCAACGTCAGTGCGAACGATACCTACCGAAATTCATTCCTGGCCCAGGTTAGCTTGGGTCGGGCCGCTCATCCCCGCGACGTGGCGCGGGCCGTGCGGTTCCTCGTTTCTCCGCAGTCCGCCTACATAACAGGGGAGACCATCCACGTAGACGGAGGCTATTCCGCCGGCAAGCCCACCGTCCGCCGCTAAACATCTACTGCATTCTGCACAAGCCTGGCATATTGAGTAGATTCCTGTGGCTTCTTTTGAAGTCCCCGTGCATGCGTGTTGAATAAACCTTGCCACGCGGATCGTCTACCAAGATTTTGCTCTTGAAATCGCTCTGTAGATCGACATCGTTGGAGTATAGCAACCGAGCTCCGCTAACCTGAGCTAAAGCGATGACGTGAGGGTCATCCGATTTGCATCTCCGATTGTCATGTAACTCTGCGGTTCTTTCTGCAATCTGTGACGCGTCTTCTTGTCTAGTCCTACCTGAGAGGATAGCCTGCCTCATCCAATCGCGAGCCGTGGTTTTATTAAGCTCCACAAGCAGCTTGCCACCTACTACCAGCTGTCCCCTACCGGTGTTCAGCCAGTTATAGAATTCCTTTCCCGCTGGTGGCTTATTTTCACCAAACACCTCGCCGGCGACGTTTGCGTCAACAATCGCGCACATAGCCTAGAGTCCCAATGACCTGGTTGTTTCTTCCATGAAGAACTGACGGTAGATATTCGGCGCACCCACGATATTTCCCTGTGCATCGATTTTGAGGGAGTGTATGCGAACGTCCAAGTCAATGCGCTCGAAGAAGAGGATGGACACGTCGTCGGGTTTGAGACCAGCAGTGCCGTCGCGGACTTCCATCCGAACCCTGTCGAGCAGATAGTCGCTGTGGGTTTCGACAACAAGTTGACGATTGCGGCTGGCAATCTGGCAAAATAGGCTCCCAAGAGCAGCCTGGGCCCTGGGGTGCAGGTGCACCTCCGGCTGCTGCAACAAAAACTGGTTTGGTGCATCTTGGCGCAATAACTCTGTGATGACCGGCAGGGCTTGGCTCACGCCGTACCCTACGTCGATGAGGTTGTGCTTAGGCCCCTTTCGCCGCCCGCCAAGCTTTCTGAACTGGACCTGAAAAGGTTCGCTCGCCCGCTTGCCCAGTCGTTTTATGGAGATTTCGTCGAATAGTCCTGACATACTCCCAAATCGTTCTAGTTTTTCCTTTAGTTTTGTCCATGCTCGCTTATCCCTAGAAAAAACATCGGCGAGGTACATTGGCACATAGTCGCCTTCTGGGTCCCGTGTGGGCCGAGAAGGATCATAAGTGCGGCGTGGATT
>CAYNJI010000056.1:0-7143 GCA_964397605.1 uncultured Dehalococcoidia bacterium
AATTAAAAGGGCAAAGCCCAGCATGTGCACCAGCCTCTCCTTCTCCGCCGGTATCTTCTTTCCGCCCCGAATCATTTCGATGATGACGAAGAGCAAGCGGCCGCCGTCGAGGGCGGGGATGGGCAGGATGTTGAAGATGGCCAGGCTGATGCTGAGAAGGGCGGCGAGGGGAATGAGGGTGTCAAGGCCCCCGATGTCTACGGCCTCCTTGGAGCCGCTGACGATGCCGACGGGTCCGGAGAAGGGAGCGGGAGCGTCTCTGAACAGCCAGTGGGTAATGGAACGCCAGGTGAGGGTTACCACCTCTACAACCTGGGCCGCGCCTTTGCCGACTGCCTCCCAAGGGTAGTAGGAGAGGCTCTCCACGCGTTCGTTTTCCAGGCCCAGCCGCACCCCCACGTTGCCTTCGCCCTCCGGGGGACGCCACCGGGGAATTAGGGAGATCTCCCGGGCCTGCCCGCCGCTTTCGAGTGTGAGGGACAGGTCGGAACCGAGATTGCGGGTTATGCCGGCGGACACCTGGTTGGTGCTCTCGACGGGCTGTCCGTCGACGGCGACGATTCTATCGCCGGGGCCGATGCCGGCTTCCGCGGCGGGGGAGTTTGGGCTCACGTCTCGTACGACTACGTCGCCGACGGTTACGTCTCTGGGAACCATGAAGAGGGCGGCGAAGATAGCTACGGCCAGCACGGCGTTCATGAAGGAGCCCGCCACCAGTATGGCCGCTCTTACGCCAGGGGACTTGGACGCGAGGCTGCGGGGATCGGTGGGGTCTTCCTCACCCTCCAGCCGGACGAAGCCGCCGAGGGGCACGGCGTTGAAGGTGTATTCCGTTTCGCCTTTTCGCCACCCAAAAAGCTTGGGGGGGAAGCCGACGCCGAACTCGTTGACCCTCACGCCGAAGAACTTGGCCACGGCGAAATGGCCCAGCTCGTGGATGACCACGAGGGCCACGACCATGGCTATCATAGCCAGGACGAAGATCATTCTTTTTCTCCCGGCGGATTCATTGGGGAGAGGTTTTGTGGCAAGCCGACACTATGCTCGACTACGGAGTTCATCGCAGAGATGCCGCCATCTCTCGAGCTGCCGTCCGTGCCCATTCGTCGGCTTCCAGGATGTCCTCCAGGTTGTCAGCGGATGTTGGCTCGTGCCGCTCCAAGACTCCTTCCACGACCTTGGGGATGTCCGTGAAGGCTAGACGACCCTCCAGGAACTGTTCGACGGCTACCTCATCGGAGGCGCAGAGGACGGCGGGGTAGGTGCCGCCCTTTCGTCCCGCCTCCAACGCGAGCGGGAAGCAGGGATACAAGGCGGGCTCCATAGGTTCGAAGGTCATGGCCATGGCCTGGGAGATATCCAGTCGGGGAATTCCCTCGTTGGCTTGCCGCTCAGGGTAGAGCATGGCGTACTGGATGGGAAGCTTCATGTCGGGCGGGCCGATTTGCGCCTTCACCGAGCCGTCCTCGAACTCCACCATGGAATGAATGAGACTCTGGGGATGGACGACCACCTCGATGCGCTCCCACGGGACGTCGAATAGCCAGCGGGCCTCGATGACCTCGAAGCCCTTGTTCATCAACGTAGACGAATCTATGGTGATGCGGCGGCCCATCTTCCAGGTGGGGTGGTTGAGGGCCTGCTGGGGGGTAACGTCCGATAGGTCTTCGTGGAGCCTGGTGCGGAAGGGGCCGCCGGAGGCGGTGATGATGAGGCGGCGGACGGCTTTAGTTTCTCCCTGAAGGCACTGCCAGATGGCGCTGGGCTCGCTGTCGACGGGCAGGAGTTCGCCCTGACCGTTGCGGGCGAGCTCGCTAACAAGCTCGCCGGCCATGATGATGACCTCCTTGTTGGCCAGGCAGACCCTGCGTCCTTGCTGAAGGGCGCGGATTGTTGGGAGAAGGCCGACGCGGCCCACGGTGCCGACCATGACGATGTCGGCGTCGGGGTGGCAGACCATGTCTTCCATTGAAGCAAACTCGGCCTGGCCCAGTATGTCCTTGGTGAACTCCGGCGACGGGCTGTAGAGCACACTGGGGTTGAACTCCGATGCTTGGGCACGCAACAGGTCCACGTTACTGCCCGCGGCCAGCCCCACAACGCGGAATCGGTCCGGGAAGGCCCGCACAACGTCGAGGGTCTGCCTCCCGATAGAACCCGTGGAGCCTAAGACAACCAGGCCTCTTGCAATCAAATAATCCTCCTCACGGGGCGCGTTGGCTTCTGGGGGTACTCTCTAGGCTATTATATAAGCAGCAACGTAGAACGTCACGGGAAGGGTGACCAGCAACGAGTCCATTCTGTCGAGGATGCCTCCGTGGCCCGGTACGATGACGCCGGAGTCTTTGACGCCCGCCCGTCGATTCATAAAGGACTCTGCCAGGTCTCCCAGGGCTGCGGTCAGTCCGAGGAGAAGGCCAAGAAGAAGCTGGCACGGGATGGAAACGGGCAGGCCCAGCAGGGACGAAAGTCCCACGGATGCGCCGACGGCGAAGACGAGGCCCCCGACGAATCCCTCCCATGTCTTGCCAGGGCTCACTGTTGGGGCCATCCGGTGACTGCCCACGAGCTTGCCCACGAAGAACGCGCCCGTATCGGCGGCGAAGGTCATCAGCAGGGCGTAGAAGAGCCAGGCGCGTCCGTCCTCCAGCCCGGCGGCCCCCTCTCGCAGCAGCAGGACGTGAGATAGAAGGAATCCGACGTACAGGGGCCCGATTGCGGTATGCAGGCAGCTTCTGAAGGTGGAGCGGGTCCTTCTCGCCAAGGCGAAAACAATAAGAGGCGCTAGACCCCCGGCTATCAGGTATATTGAATAATTGCCGTGTTGGGCGGTCAATTGTCCGTGAACCACGAACAGCGTCGTCCAAAGGAAAGCGTAGGGCCAGTAGGGGCCCGCGCCCCACGCCTTGGCCATCCGGTTGAACTCCCATAGACCCACGAGCGCGGCCACACCGACTACGACCGTGAGGGCGGGGAAGCCCACCCAAATGGCGCCAAGAAGGGCGGGAACGCCGACGACGCCAACGAGGATGCGGGCCTTCATGGTATTAGCCGTTGCGCCCCTTCAGATGCTGCATTGCGCTCTGCGACTTTCGGAATTGCAAGTGTAAGGTAGTTCGATGACAGCATCAGAGGGATTGTAGGGTGAGTGAGGTGGATTCCGGCTCCCGTCTTCACGGGGGGCAGGCTCTTTGCGGGGGCAAAGGGGATGGATTCCCGCCTCCGCGGGAATAACGGGGGTGCGGGAATGACGGGTGGTGTGGAGCGAGACTGCGGGTGGGCGGTTCCCGAACCGCCCCTACGGGGGGGAATGTTGTCGGGCACGGGGTTCACCCCCATCCCCCGTCTTCACGAGGGCAGGCTCTAACCTTCCCCCATCAAGGGGGAAGGGATTTGTAGGCGCGGCGCGGGAATGACGGTTATGCAAGGGTCTCCCTTCCCGGGAACAACGGAAAGGGGTCCGTCCTGGCAACATTTCAGCCGTCAGACTTTAGGGCGCCGAACTTTCTCTTTCGCCGGCCATAGGCTTGTATGGCTTCCTCCATGTGCTCGGGGCCCAATTCAGGCCAGGGCACCGGGGTGGTGTAGAACTCGCTATAGGCCGACTGCCAGAGGAGGAAGTTGCTCAGGCGGTACTCGCCGCCCGTCCTGATTATCAGGTCCGGGTCCGGGATATCCCTGGTGTAGAGATACCGGCTCAGCATCTCTTCGTCGACCTCTTCAGCCTTGACGCCTCTGCGGATGATCTCCCGCACCGCTTGGACGATTTCGCTGCGTCCGCCATAGTCGAAGGCCACGCTGAGCGTGATTCCAACATTGTGCTGCGTCAACTCTTGGACGTGAGAAACCGCTTCCTGAAGGTCCGGGTGCAGGCGGTCGCGGCGGCCAAGATGCACCAGACGAACTCCCTGCTCGTTCAGTCCCGGGGTTTCATCTTGAATGACCTGGCGGAGGATGGCCATGATGCCGGCGACTTCGTCGTCGGGGCGGCTCCAGTTCTCCGTGGAGAAGGCGTAAAGGGTGACGAACTTGACGCCGTAACGGGCAAGAACATCTAGAACTGAGTGGATCTTCTCCACACCAGCGCGATGGCCTTCTATTCGGGGGAGGCCGCGGTCTTCCGCCCATCGACCGTTGCCGTCCATGATGATGGCCACGTGTCTGGGAAATTCGCCTGTGCCTACGCCATTGTCAATCATGGAAAATGTTAGACCCGGCTTTCCAGCCACTGGACGATTGCTCCCGCCGTTCGTGAGACGATCTAGACCGTCATCATCTCGTCTGTCTTGGACTTCCAGAACCGGTCAATCTTCTCCACGTGGCTATTGGTGGTCTTCTGGAGCTGCCCTTGGGCGCGCTGATTCTCGTCTTTGGAGATTTCCTTGTTTCGTTCCAGAGAACGGAGCTTGTCTTGGGCGTCGCGACGCACGTTGCGGACAGCGACCTTCCCGTCTTCGACTTTCTGCCCGAGGGACTTGACGAGTTCCTGGCGTCGTTCCTGGCTGAGAGGCGGGATGGGAACGCGGATGATTACCCCGTCGTTGGAGGGATTGAGGCCGGTGGGGGACTGCTGGATTGCCCTTTCGATAGCGCGCAGCGCCGTGCGGTCATAAGGCTGAATGGTTAGCAGTTGGGCGTCCGGCGCTGAAATAGTGGCCATTTGGCCCAGGGGGGTGGGGACGCCGTAGTAATCCGCCGCCAGATTTTCCACGAGGGCGGGGCTGGCCCGACCCGTCCGAACCGACTGGAGGTCCCGCCTGAGAAACTCGATTGCCATGTCCATGCGGCGGGAGGCGTCCTTTAGAATTTCCTCAGGGGTTGGGCTGTCGGTGATGTTAGATGCGGACATTTTGCGCTGCCTCCGAAATGGTGGTGCCCACCCGGTCTCCCTGCAGAATCGAAACCATGTTGCTGGGCTTGAAGATGTCAAAAACTATGATGGGGAGGTTGTTGGTCATGCAGAGGGAGAGGGCGGTGTTGTCCATGACCTGGAGCCGGAGGTTAATTGCCTGCAGATAGTCTAGGCTTTCGTACCGTTTGGCGCCGGCGTCCTTGTTGGGATCGGCGTCATACACGCCGTCCACGTTATTTTTGGCCATAATTAGCACTTCGGCGCCAATCTCAATGGCGCGGAGGGCCGCCGCCGTATCGGTGGTCATGTAGGGATTTCCGGTCCCCGCGGCGAAGATGACCACGCGCCCCTTCTCCAGGTGTCGGATGGCACGACGGCGAATGTACGGCTCTGCGATGGACTGCATGTCGATGGCAACCTGTATGCGGGTTTCCAGGCCCTGCCGTTCCAGGGCGTCCTGGAGGGCGAGAGAGTTTATGACGGTGGCGAGCATACCGGCGTAGTCGGCGGTGGAGCGGTCCATACCATGGGCGGCGGCTTCGGCTCCGCGCCAGATGTTTCCCCCGCCGATGACTACGGCCATTTGCACATCCCGATCCTGGGCGACCTTTATCTGGCTGGCGACGTAGTTGGCTGATTCCGCATCAATGCCGTACTCTGACTTGCCGATGATGGACCGGCCGCTCAGTTTGAGCATGGCCCTGCTATACACGGAACCCGCCATCCCGATAGTTACTCGCCCAGGGCGAAGCGGGAAAACCGGTTGATGCGGATGTTCTCCCCTACTTTGCTGATAGCTTCCTGGACCAGCTCTTCGACCCGCCGGCTGGGGTCCTTGATGAAGGTCTGCCTCAAGAGGCAGACCTCTTCAGGTGGTCGGGTCTCCCCCGGCTCCATGTCTTCGTCCCTTATGTACCGGGGAGACATGGCGGCCACCTGCATGGCCAGGTCGTGAGCCAGGGATCTAATTTCTTCGGTGCGAGCCACGAAGTCCGTTTCGCAGCCAATCTCGACGATGGCACCCAAACGGGCGCCGGGGTGTATGTAGGCCTCCACCAGCCCCTCGCGAGTCTCGCGGTCGGCCCGCTTCTCGGCTGCGACCAGCCCGGCGGCCTTTAAGAAATTCTCTGCCTTGTCCAAGTCCCCCCCGGCCTCTTCCAGCGCGCGCTTGCAATCCATGATGCCGGCGCTGGTTCTGGAGCGGAGGGCTTTGATTTGCTCTACGCTAACCTCCAAGGTCAACTCCTAAAACTCTGAAATTCTGTCTAGTTAGTTCCCGGCGCGGCGGTGGGGGCCGCCGTCATCGCCGCCTCGATCTCCGCAACGTCGATCTCGACGTCGACGGTCTCCTCGCCGTCGGCCAATTCCTGTTCCTCCCGCAGCCGATCTTCCTCAATGGCGCGTCTCATGGCGAGGCCCTCGACTACGCCGTCGGCCATTCGGGTGGTAATGAGCCGGATGGACCTGATGGCGTCGTCGTTACCCGGGATACGAAAGTCGATGAGTTCCGGGTCGCAGTCCGAGTCGATTATCGACACCAGGGTTATGCCGAGCTTCCGCGCCTCCGCTATGCAGATGTTTTCTTTGGGCATGTCCACCACGAAGAGGGCGTCGGGCAGCTTGGTCAAGTTTCGGACGCCGCCGAAATACTTCTGTAGGCGCCTGAGCTTCTCTTCCAGCTTGAGCCCCTCCTTCTTGATCATATTATCGAAATAGCCCTGCTCCTTCTTGGCTTCCAGTTCAAGCATGAAGTCGATGCGCTTGCGGATGGTGGCGAAGTTGGTCATGGTACCGCCCAGCCAGCGCTGGTTGACGTAGGGCATCTCGCAGCGTGTGGCCTGTTCGGCGATGGACTCCTGCGCCTGCTTCTTGGTGCCGACGAACAGAACCTCGCCGCCATCGGCCACGATGTCGCGCACGGCGTTCATGGCCCTTTCCATGTATCGCAGGCTCTTCTGGAGGTCGATGATGTGGATGCCGTTGCGCTGGGTGAAAATGAAGGGCTTCATGCGGGGGTTCCAGCGGCGGGTCTGATGCCCGAAGTGGACCCCTGCCTCCAAGAGAGACTTCATAGTAACGGGCGGGCGCTGCTGCATCGTCTGATTCTGCACTTGTTGGACCATGAACGCTATCCTTGTTCCTTCTATAGAGTGTAATTGCGACGTAAAGAGAGAGGAAAACTTAGCAGTGGAGTATAGCACAACGCCCAAGGGCGGGCAAAGGGGAGGTGGGCGGGGGGTGAGTCAGCTATGCCTTCACCGGGTCTTGCGGGTGGGTCTGCGTTCAGTGTG
>CAYNJI010000057.1:0-6129 GCA_964397605.1 uncultured Dehalococcoidia bacterium
AGGTCATCCTTGGTGGTAGCGGCGTCGGAGCCGACCTCCACCAGCTTTGCGCCCGCCAGCTCCAGGCACCGGTCGTACCAGTACCTCTGGCGACGTTGGATTAGAATCTCGTCCTTCATCCCCTCAGTGTTGGGAAGCCTCTGGATCTTCTCGTCGTCGTCACCCGCCAACACCGCGGCGGTGGCCAGAGTAAGGGCAGAACCCGCTCCGGATGTGACGTAGGCCGCCGGAACGTTGACCATCTTTGCAATGGCCCCGCCGGCCTTCTCCTCCAATTCCATTAGCGGAATATAGGCGTCGTCGGCCCGGTCCAGGGCGACCTTCACCTCCGGTATCGGCGTCGAGCCACCCAGGAGGGTTACGCTGCCGATGGCATTGATAACGGGTTTCGCGCCGAGCTCTTTGTAGATGCTGCCCCAATCCAGGTTTGTCATGCTTCGCTCCTTTACTTGCGTGTCCAAGGGAATAATATATGCTGCCTGCCTGTAGTACAAGAATCGGCAGCGCGTGCTTGAATAATATGGGGAATTCTATACTCTACTACCTTCCCCCCACAGAGAGTTTATCAAATGCCTAGACTCAGTTGAGGGTCACTCGAAGAAAATCATCCAAACGTTACAATCGGCAGGAGGTGGCTCTCCCGTGGTCAGTTGGAACTGTATAAGAAAACATTTGACCTTGACAATCGCTGGCAATGCTGCATAAGGTGGATATTCTATAAGCAGGCAGTTTTTCCCAGGCAGTGACTTAATTGACAGGACTTGACGAAAATCGGCTTTCGCCAAGCCTACCGAAAGCTGGACGAGGAGCTTGAGAAGGATAATAAGCGATGACCACATTGGAGAACCGATTAGGGAGCGTTTAGGGCCGCTTAGGGAATGTAGAGAAGCGATTGGACAGCGTTGAGAGCCGTTTGGGAAACGTTGAGAAGGTCCTGAACCACGTTGTTGATCTTCAAGTCCAGATGGTAGATTTGCTCAAAGGTCAGCAGGAGCAGCTGAATCAGCAGCAGCAGCAGGTTAACCTCGTCCAACAGCAGATCGACCGCATGCAACAGAACCTGGAAAGCATGAACAGATTGAACATCCAAACCCGACGGCTGTGGATTCTCATCGCTCGAAAAGCAAACTGGCTCGATGAGGACGATCTAAGCAAGTGGGAGCAGGAAGACCTTTAATATAAGCGGCGCCCTATAACAATGGGACGTCCCATAGGACGACGATCTATTGTGGCATAGCCGCCTGCGCTATAATATATGCATTGGTTGAAATGAAATGGTTACACCCGTTGTCACATATCGAGAAGCTAGTCGCCGTCTGCTGGGCCAGGCACATGCCGAGTTGGATGCCGGCGACCTGCGCCAAGCGTCGGAGAAAGCTTGGGGAGCCGCTGCCCAGATAGTCAAGGCCGCCGCCCAGTTCCGCACCTGGGATCACGACTCCCACCGCGGGCTGTTCCAAGCCGTTAGGCGCTTGACCGAGGAGACGGTCGACCCGGAAATCCACGACCTGTTCATCTTCGCAAACGGTCTCCATACGAACTTCTACGAAAACACGTTTGGCGTCGACGAGGTTGCCCGCTATGTGGTTCGTACGGAGGAGTTTATCACCAAGATAGAGGCCATCATCGCCACACCGCCGTCCAACAGCCTATAGTTGTCGTGATTCCGACGCTTACCCGACGGCGTGGTGGGAGGCAGAAGCAGCCGAGCGAAAGCCCCGGCCTTCGCCTGACAGCCGTTTTCAGGGACTATCTCACCCTCACCAAGCCCCGCATAGTCCTTCTTCTCCTCTTCACGGCCCTCGCGGGCATGTTCCTTGCTGCCGGCGGCCCCCCCGACTTCAGGCTGGCGGCGGTGGTGTTGGTCGCAGGTGCGCTGGCCGCCGGCGGTGCGAACGCACTGAACCACTTTCTCGACAGGGATATCGACGCCCGAATGCGGAGGACAAGCCATCGCCCCGTGGCGGCCCAACGCATCCAACCAAGGGAAGCGCTGCTCTTCGGATTCGCCACCAACGTCGCCGCATTCATACTCTTCGCCACCTTGGTCAACGTCCTGAGCGCCGCTCTCGCCCTTTCGTCCACCCTCTTCTACATCTTCGTCTACACCATGAACTTGAAGAGGACAACCCCCCAGAACATTGTCATTGGAGGAGCGGCGGGAGCACTCCCTCCCGTCATCGGCTGGACCGCCGTGACAGGCAGCCTGGCCCTGCCCGCTTTCTACCTTTTCGCCATCGTCTTCTTCTGGACGCCGCCCCACTTCTGGGCGCTGGCCCTCTTGCTCAAAGAGGACTACAAGAGCGTCGGGGTGCCTATGCTTCCTGTTGTCATGGGCGTAAAGAAGACCAAAAGGGCCATCCTACTATATGCAATTCTGCTGCTGGGGCTGACGGCCATGTTCTTCACCACGAATGCCGTGGGTTGGATTTATCTGAGCGCAGCCCTGATCTTGGGATTAGTGTTCGTGTATCGCGCCGCGCGACTATTGAGAAGTCCCGGCATAGAGGGGGCGTTGGGTACCTACATCTACTCCCTCGCCTACCTCGCGCTGCTGTTCGCCGCCATAGCGGTGGACGCTTCCCTCACCTGACCCGCCAACCCCACAGGGTTAGCCCTGACGGACGAACTTCTGTATGCGCTGCTCCCAGCACACCGCCATGTAGATATCGTCGTGGGAGTCCACCCAAATCTGGTGTCCATACGGCGTATCCCATCGGGCCTGAACGGTCCCCGTCTTGTCCAGCACTGTAATGCGCGGCGACTCTTCTTCCGTGCCCCCTTCATGCAGGAACACGTTCTCATCCCCGTCCATGCACATGTCCACCGGGCTGGTTAGGCCCTCCCACTGGCTGACGAACTCGCCCTCCGGCGAGAAGACCTGCACCCGGTTGTTCTTCCTGTCGCAAACGTAAACCATCCCCTGTGAGTCGACCCAAAGGCTGTGGGGCAGGTGGAACTCCCCTGGTGCGCTCTTGCCCGGAACTCCCCATGATGAGATAAGCTCGCCGCTGTCGGAGAAGCGGTGGATCCGGGCGTTGCGGTATCCGTCGGAAACGTAGATGTCGCCGGAGGGGGCGCAGAACATCCGGGTCGGCATATTGAACGGTCCGGCGGCTCGCCGGGGTTCTCCGCCGATGACAGTCAATCCCGTATCGGAAGGAAGCCCCTTCCGCCCCAACTCCATGAGCCGCTCCCCGTCCAGCTTCAACCGCAGGGCCTGATGAGCGCCCCGGTCCACCAGGTACATCACGTCATCAGAGGTGATGGACATGATGTGGCCTTCGTTGATATCGCCCGTTCCCCAGGAGCATATGTAGCTCCCTTGTCGGTCAAAGACGATGATCGGCGGGTCCTGCCGCTGATGACACACGTAGACCCGGTCCTGGGAGTCTACGGCCACTCCCACCAGAATCCCGAATTGCCAGCCTTCAGGAAGTTTCGCCCAATCCTCGATGACCCGATACCGATACTGGCCGCTGCCTACGGTATTCATAAACCCTGCTCCTGCTTAACTACTGAAGGACTTCTATCTACTCGGGAAGGGATAACCGAACCGGCCCAAGTGGGCTATGACCGAAAGGGGCTTGCGTTTCCTGTTGCGGCCCTTCACGGAATCCGGCCGGTAGCCGAAGGGCAGCACCGTGATGAGATCAAAGTCCGCTGGCATCCCCAGAAGCCCCTTCACCTGCAGAGCAGATCCAGAGTCTCGGAAGCCCACGAAGCAGGTGCCAAGCCCTAGGGACCAGGCCATAATCTCCATCTGCTGGATGGCCCTGCCTGCATCCAGGTCAGGCCGCTGGGCATCCCGCATAAACACGGCGATGGCCATGGGCGCATCGGCGATGAAGGGCCCGCTGGGGGCGAGGGCGCCAATCTCCTTCAACATCTCCGAGTCCGTAATCACGACGAATTGCCACGGCTGGTGATTTTTGGAGCTCGGGGCACCTCGGCCCGCCTCCAAAATCTTCCTGGTCACGCTAATGGGCACCCTATCCGGCTTGAAATTCCTTATGGTCAGTCGAGTGTTGAGACATTCATTAACGTCCATGGCCTGCCTCCTATAGTCAGCCCTGCGGCTAAAACTTTCCTCCACGGGGTTCTAACAATGGTTACATAAACACTGTAAAGGGTGAACCACGTTCAGGACAAGTACACGCGCTACCGGCCTTTGCCCAATTTGGCATGGCTGCTACAGCTCTGGCCATAGCGATTTCAGACATTTCTGTGGTAGAGTGTCTTCAAGCAAGAAGGGAGGCGCCATGGAATACAATCTTGTTTCTGGAGATTCCCACGTAGATCTGAGCTGGCTTCCGGGGGACCTGTTTGTCGAAGGTGCACCCGAAGCGCTAAAGGACAAGGTTCCGCGAATCGAGGAGACGGAGGAAGGGCCCCGCTGGATTGCGGAAGGTGGGGTTCTCGGCGTGGCAAACGCCGCCGGCCACGGATTCAGCGCGCCGGTTCGAGGAATGCGTAAGCGTATCGACCGGATGTGGGACGCCGGCTTTTACGAGGGCGGACCCCATCCTACCACGCCGGAGCTTCGGCTCCAGGACATGGTAATGGACGGCATCGACGCCGAGGTTCTCTACGGCATCACCGGCACCGGCATGCGCCTAAAGGACCACGACACCATCGCCGCTACGTACCGGGTCTACAACGACTGGGTGGCGGATTTCTGCGACAGCAACCCCGGGCGCTGGTACGCCCTCGCCTGCATTCCCATCCACGACCCCAACCTGGCGGCCCAAGAGCTACAGCGCGCCGCCGACAAGGGCCCGATACGCGGCGCAGACCTAATCGCCAGCGAGGTGACTTGGCCCATCTACAGTCGGGACGGCCACTGGGATCCACTATGGGATGTGGTAGCCAAGAACCGCATGTCCATCTCTTTCCACGTCGGTGGAGGACGCATCCCCGTACCCCCGCCGCCCAACGGCGATTCCTCCAATGGCGCGTCCACCCAGAACGAACTGGCCTACCAAGGTGTCACCCAGTCCCTGGGTCAGCTCTCCGGCGTCCAGTGGCTCATCGGCATCATCCTAAGCGGCACCTGCGAAAAGTTCCCCGACTTCAAGTTCGTCATGGGAGAATGCGGCGCCGGTTGGGTGCCCTTCGTCCTGGGTCGGATGGACCATATCTACCTCGACAGCGCCCTGGACAAGAAGTTCGACCCGCCCCTGTCCATGCTGCCCAGCGAGTACTGGTTCCGTCAGGGCAGCACCACCTTCCAGGAGGAGTCGGACGTGGCCCAGATGGCCCACCTCATTGGCGAGAACAACATGATGTGGGGCTCCGACTACCCCCACCCCGACGGCGTTTGGCCCGACTCCAAGGCAATAATCCAGGAGACTATGGGCGATCTCGATCCGCGCATCCTGACCAAGATAACGCGGGACAACGCAGTCAACCATTACCGCATGGGCCAATAGCAACCACTTAGACTAATAGAGGAAGGGCGCCCGCTAGGGGCGCCCTTCCCTTTTATCTTCCGCAACACTTATGTCATTCCGGGCGCACCGAAGAATCTTATCTGATTAGTAACAACGCCCGCTAATCTACAGGACTCTTCGGTGGTTCCCCTCCGGCCAGGTATGACGCAAAGGGTGTGTCATACCTGGTGCAGGGCCCCAATAGCCTCTCTAAAGGCCAGAAAAGGGAATGATACAGCTATTTCATTGTAATGAGATTAACCGGGGGCGTCCCGGAATCTCATTGGGGAATCCGTAGAAACCCCTTAGTACGCCTTACGCTTTTCCTCCCGCGGGCGCGCCTGGTTCGGCACGTAGTCTAGGTCGCAGTCAGGGTCCGACTCTTCCTGATTGATCGTCGGATGCATGACCCCGTCAACGATGGTCATCACCGTCGCGACCGCCTCCATACCGCCCGCGCCGCCGAGGGCGTGTCCCAGCATGGACTTCGTCGAGCTCACCGCGACGCCGTGGGCTGCCTCGCCGAAGATCCGCTTGATCGCCAGTGTTTCGATGCGGTCGTTTAGCGGCGTCGAGGTGCCGTGCGCGTTGATGTAGTCGATCTCGTCGGGCGCCAGCGTGGCGTCGGCGATCGCGATCCGCATCGCGCGCATCGAGCCCGAGCCGTCTTCAACAGGAAGGACCACGTGATAGGCCA
>CAYNJI010000057.1:6139-7101 GCA_964397605.1 uncultured Dehalococcoidia bacterium
CTATCTCATTGTAATGAAATTAACCGGGGGCGTCCCGGAATCTCGTTGGGGAATCCGTAGAAACCCCTTAGTACGCCTTGCGCTTTTCCTCCCGCGGGCGGGCCTGGTTCGCGTTGATCGGCCTGCCCTTGATGGCCTGGCCGTTCAACTCCGCTATGGCCGTCTCCGCTTCGTTGTCGTCCGACATCTCCACAAACCCAAAACCGCGGGACCTGTCCGTGTACCGGTCTCTAATAACCCTGGCCGAAGTCACTGTTCCAAAGGCGCTGAACGCCTCGCCCAGCTCCTCGTCCGAAACGTCATAAGAAAGATTCCCCACATAGATGTTCATTGGCGGTGCTCCTTAAGCTTACTAATTCTCCTCGTCCCTGGGAAACGCCGCACAGAGCATCAACATACCCAAACTCAACAAGCGGATCGTCTTAACAACCTGGTCTAGGAGTCGCCCATATTCTACCACGACACCGCTTATCTTTCCCAATCCCCGCGTGTCCTGTTCCGACCAATCGCCCGCGTACCAAACCCCGTCCGCTTGCGAAGGCGCCACTCAGACACTAAACTTGCCTCCGAAAACCAAGCCCAACCCTCCTGCAAGGAGCGCCCGCATGCCCATAGACATGGTCACCGTCCCCGTTGAAAAACTGGAGCAGTTTACCCTGGATGCCTTCTCCGCCATGGGCATGAGCGACGAAGAGGCCCGCATGTGCACCAACGGCCTCATCCAGAGCGAGCTTCGCTGCCTTCCGGGCCAGGGTCAGGGCGTTCGCAGACTGCCCGACTATCGTCAGCGCATCGTCGACGGCTTCGTTAACGTTGGCGCGGATTTCGAAATCGTGAAGCAGACGCCTGCCCTAGCACTCGTGGACGCTCACAACGGCCTCGGATCCGTAGTTTTTTTTTTTAATGTTACGGCCACCACCGAGATCTACACGCGTAAGATCGTCGGCAGCGTCAGATGTGTA
>CAYNJI010000058.1:0-5868 GCA_964397605.1 uncultured Dehalococcoidia bacterium
AAGAAACAGCCTGGCCCGCAGCGTCCAGCGGCCGTGCCACTCCCTTGACAATTCTGGGCACGCCTCCGTGGGCGCCGCGAGTGGACATACTGCGTATGAACACCCCAGGGTCCAGATAGTGGCCCTCCATGCGGATGCGGTCCCCCAACAGCGCACCGCCGGAGTAGGGGCTGGAAGGGTCCACGGCTAAGATTCCCACGGAACGGCCCTGACTCCGGTATTCCTGGGTAAGCCGGGTGATGAGAGTGCTCTTTCCCGCCCCAGGCGGACCCGTTATGCCTATGGCATAGCCTTTGCCCGTGTGAGGATGAACGTCCCCCATAATCTGTGCGGCGAGAGGATCGTCTCGCTCCAACATGGAAATGGCCCTGGAAAGGGCGCGCTTGTTTCCCTTGAGTAGATGTTCAGAGAGTGGATGCATTAAGAATCCGGCGTCTTGTAGAATGGCTGGCTTAGAAACAAGACAAAATCTAGCACCGCCCCAAAACAGCGTCAAGGAAGGTTATCAAGATTCAACGCAGACCCTTCGGCCGAGTGGGTTGCTCAAACCGAAGAACGCTGCCACAGGGGTCTGCGAACGGGGTATTGACAAGGAATAAGTGTTTGTGTATATAACCATAATAATTAGGGTAGACACACAATCTATAGCGTATACACATACTATTGCAAGACACCGGATTCTAAGCACATCAACAACCTTCATTCCCCAAAAGGAGAAGATGTAAATGGCCTGGAGCAAACGCTACTATAGCACTAGCCCGACCGACCCAACCCCAGGGCGCCGCCGAGCGTCGGTTCGGGCAATCGTGTTCGCCGCTCTGCTGTTGCCTCTTCTTGTGGGAATCGTCGCGGCCTGCGGCGGCAGCGACGATGAGGCAGAATCTCTGACAATCTACTCCGGGCGCAGCGAGTCTCTCGTCGGGCCCATAATCGAGCAGTTCGCCAACGCTACCGGCATAGACGTGAGCGTGAAGTACGCCAGCACCTCTCAGATGGCCGCAACCCTGGCCGAGGAGGGCGACAACACCCGCGCCGACGTTTTCTTCGCCCAGGACCCCGGCGGGTTGGGCGCCGTCGAGCACATGCTGCAGACCATACCCCAGGAGATTCTGGACAAGACGCCCGCCTGGGCCCGCTCTCCCGAAGGCCGTTGGGTAGGCATATCCGGCCGAGCCAGGGTCATCGTCTACAACACGGAAAACATCTCGCCTGATGATATCCCCACCGATTTGTGGGGCTTCACCGACCCCAAGTGGAAGGGCCGCATTGGCTGGCCTCCCACCAACGCCTCTTTCCAGACCATGGTCACCGCCATGCGCCATCTCTGGGGTGACGAGCGTACTCGCCAGTGGCTGGAGGCTATTCAAGCCAACGATCCCAAGGTATACGAGAAGAACACACCCACCGTCGCTGCGGCGGGAGTTGGCGAGATTGACGTGGGTTTCGTCAACCACTACTACCTCTACCGCTTCCTGGCCGAGGAAGGGGAAAGCTTCGGCGCAAGAAACCACCACCTGGCGGCGGGAGGACCGGGATCTCTGATAATGGTGGCCGGCGCAGGCATTCTCTCTTCCTCCGAGAACACCGACGCAGCCGCCAAATTACTAGAGTTCCTGCTTTCTCCCGTGGCCCAGCAATACTTCGCCGGTCAGACCTACGAGTATCCTCTCGTGGACGGGGTGAACCTGAACCGTCTCCTGACTCCCCTGGATGAGATAAACAACCCCTCCATATTGATGGGGAATCTGACCGACCTGAAGGGGACGCAGGAGATGCTGCGAAGCGTCGGCATCCTGCCCTGAGAATCCAAGAAAATCCCGAAAAGCCGCTGCGGAGGGTTGCCTGTCACCACCCCCCCGCAGGGGCATCGCTTCCAGCCATCGACCCCAGCAGTAAGCCGTCAAACTCCGCCCAACTAATACTGCGTGATATAATCCGCCCAATCTTCGCCAGCTTGAGGCCGCAACGTTGACCCATCGCAATGGCGTCCGTTAACGAACCCAGGACAGGCCAAGGTGCTGCCTTGGCCCGTTCAAAGATAACCCGTCGAGCGGGGCCCCACCCCGTCCTAGTGGGCGCCGCCGCGGTTGTGGCCGTCGCCATTGCCCTCCCCCTTCTCTATCTCTTCATCCGGGGAATCGGCTCCGGCGCGGAGTTCTGGGAGCTGCTCTTCCGACTTCGCACCCTGCAGATTGTCCTTCGCTCTGCCCTTCTGGTAGCCGCAGTTACGGCGGCCTGCATCCTCGTAGCCGTCCCACTTGCCTGGCTCATCACCCGCACGGACCTCCCCTTTCGCCGGGTTTGGGCCGTGCTTACCGCCCTCCCGCTTGTAATACCCAGCTACATCGGGGCATTTCTGGTCATAGTGGCCCTTGGCCCCAGAGGCATGCTTCAGCGAGCATTGGAAGGACCCTTCGGTATCGAACGCCTGCCGGAGATCTACGGTTTTCCGGGGGCGATGATAACTCTGACACTTCTCAGTTTTCCCTACGTGCTTCTGCCAGCTCAGGCCGCCCTCAGCCGGATGGACCCCTCCCTGGAGGAAGCCTCTCGCAGCCTGGGTCACTCTGCATGGAGCACCTTCCGCCGGATCACCCTGCCCCTCCTCCGGCCCGCTATCGCCTCCGGCGCGCTCCTCACCGCCCTCTACACCCTCAGCGACTTCGGGGCGGTATCCCTCATGCGCTACGAGACCTTCACCTGGGCCATCTACCTCCAGTACAACTCCTCGTTGGACAGAGTTTTGGCGGCGGGCCTCTGTCTTGTCCTTGCCCTTTTTGCCGCCGGCGTCCTTCTTGCGGAGTCCAGGACGCGGACCCGGGCCGCCTACCATCGAAGCTCCTCCGGCGCGCCCCGGCCGGCCCAACCCCTTCTCCTGGGCGCCTGGCGGTGGCCCGCCTTAGGGTTCTGCGCCGCCATCGTGCTATTCGCCCTCGCGCTACCCATGTCCGTCCTTGGCTGGTGGGTTGCCCGGGGCGTTTCCGCCGGCGAGGCCGTTCCCGACCTGTGGAGCGCCGCCGCAAACTCCGTGGTCGTCTCAGCCGTCGCAGTGGCGGTGGTCTTGGCGGCTGCTCTGCCCGTGGCGCTCCTCTCCGTCCGCTTCCCCAGTCGGGCCAGCGCTCTGCTGGAGCGCGCCTCCCACGTTGGATTCGCCCTCCCTGGCATCGCGGTGGCCCTCTCCCTGGTCTATTTCGGCTCTCAGTACGCACCTGCCCTCTACCAGACAACGGCCCTGCTGGTCTTCGCCTACCTGGTCCTCTTTCTGCCCGCCGGAGTGGGCGGGCTGCGGACCTCATTGCTCCAGATAAGCCCCCGGTGGGAAGAAGCGGGGCGCAGTCTGGGCAGAGGCCCCCTATCGGTAATTCGCACCATAGACCTGCCCCTCATGCGGCCTGGACTGATCGCCGGAGGCAGCCTCACCTTCCTCCTAATCATGAAGGAGCTGCCAGCGACCCTCATCCTTGGGCCTGCCGGATTCAAGACTCTGGCCACGTCTATCTGGTCTGCCTCATCGGAAGCCTTCTTCACTCAGGCCGCTTCCCACGCCCTGGCGCTGATACTGGTATCATCGGTGCCCATGGGCCTCATTATCATCAGACAGCATTGGCAGGGACGATGAACGATACCGTCCTGCGCTGCTCAGGTCTCTCCAAGTCCTATGGAGGCGTTGTCGCCGTTAGAGACCTGAGCTTGGAGGTTTCCAAGGGCGAATTGCTCGTGGTTCTCGGCCCCAGTGGATGCGGCAAGACCACCACCCTTCGACTTCTGGCCGGATTCGAGTCACCCGACTCCGGGGCTATCGAACTCAGCGGAAGCACCGTAGCCGGCCCGCGGACTTTCGTCCCACCGGAGCGGCGCAATATCGGCATGGTGTTCCAGGAATACGCCCTCTTTCCCCACCTGACCCTGGAGAAGAACATCGGATACGGACTTCCTTCCATGCGTCGAGCGGGGTTCTCCAAGGACCCCAACCGCCAGATGGAGCAGCTGCGATTGTCCGTCCGGGTGTCGGAAGTCCTGGGATTAGTTGGGATCACCCACCTTTCTAAGCGCATGCCCCACGAGATCTCCGGCGGCGAGCAGCAGCGTGCGGCCCTTGCCCGGGCCTTGGCCCCTCGCCCCCTTGTACTGCTGATGGACGAACCCTTCTCCAACCTGGACGCCAAGCTCCGCGAGCAGGTGCGGGAGGACGTGAAGCGCATCCTTTCTCTGACTAAGGTAACGACCCTCCTGGTGACCCACAATCAGGAAGAGGCCCTTACCATGGCCGACAGGGTGGCGGTGATGAACCAGGGGCGTCTGGAGCAGGTGGACACGCCCCAGACGGTCTATCAGCGCCCCGCCACGACCTTCGTGGCCAGATTCGTAGGGACAGCCGGCTTCCTAGCCGCCACTTTCTCCGACGGGCGCCTTCATACCGCGGCAGGCCCCGTCGAGCGTAAGTTGCCGCCCCGTTACTCGAATGACTTGGAAGTGATGGCGCGCCCCGAAGACCTGACCTTCGAGCCAAGCGAAGACGGCCAGGGCAGGCTGATATCTTCCGCCTATTACGGGGCGTATACCCTCTACACCATCATCATGGACAGCGGCGAGATCGTGTACTGCATGAAGCCGACCCTGGAGTTCTACCCGGAGGGGACAAGCGTACAGGTGCGGTTGACCACGGAACGGGAGCTTCCCTGCTACCACCGGGGCCGGCTGGTCTAGCCCGCCGGATTCCCCGCCCTAACTACCGGAATTCCGACTCCAGCCGCTCCATGTCTTCCCTGCTCAGGTTGAAGTACTTGGCCTGAGGGTGGTGCATCACGATGGCGCTCACGGAACCCTCCGGGTCCATCATAGACCCCTCCGTGAGCGAAACCCCAACGGTCTTCTCCGGCTCCAAAAGCCTCCAAAGCTGCTCCTGGTCCTCAAGCCTGGGGCAAGCGGGATAGCCGAAGGAAAAGCGGCGTCCCCGATAGTTGGCCTTAAACAGGTCCATGGTAGTCAGCCCTTCGGCGTCCGGGAATCCCCATGCGGCCCGCAGACGTTTGTGCAGTAGTTCGGCAAAGGCCTCCGCACCTTCCAGGGCCAGTATCTGCAGGATGTGGGACGCAAGATAGTCCCCATTCGCCTGCCATTGGGCCGCCAACTCCCGCACACCGGGTCCGACGGTGGTGACGAAAGCTGCCACGTAGTCGGGCGCGCCGGAGGTCTTGGGCAGCACGTAGTCCGAGAGGCACAGACCGTCGCCGCCTGACTGTCGCCCGAAGCGGAACCGCTCCAGCACCCTACGACCGTCGCCGGAGAGAATTAGCAGGTCGGCCGCCTCTGAGGCGGCCCGATAGAACTGGTACACGGCGTTGGCTGTGATGTCCCCCCGCTCAATCATCACCTCCTCTACCTGACGCACCCGCTCTTGAAGCTCCAACGCCTTCACGTCGCCCGCCTCAAGGGCTTCCACAAAACGCCCGCGATAACCCAGGTGCCGAACGTAGAGCATAACGGGATTCACGTATCGAAAAATCTCCGAAAGGTCGAAGTCCTTCAGCATGTGCCGCTTCAGGTCCGGGGGCGCTGGCGCCGCTTGCACCGGCGAGACGGTTGACCCGGACGATCGGGGCCTCGGCGCACGGGGCGTCTGTATTCGTGACGCCTCCTCCTTCTCCATGCTTCGTGTCTCCATGATTAGCTCCGACGCCAACCTCTGTCGCTCGTCCGCGTCGGCCAGCCGATGGGCCAAATTGAGGCCGGACATGGCGTCTCGAGCGTATACCACCGCCCCCCGGTGGCCGGGGGCTATCCGCAAGCGGGTAAACCGGTTGGTTAGCGCCGCGCCACCAGATAACGCCGTCCGACAACATCCGCTCGTGCTGCCGGAGAGCAGCG
>CAYNJI010000058.1:5878-6904 GCA_964397605.1 uncultured Dehalococcoidia bacterium
GCATGTGCCGCTTCAGGTCCGGGGGCGCTGGAGCCGCTTGGCTATCCGCAAGCGGGTAAACCGGTTCGTCAGGGCGGCGCCACCGACCAGCACAGGGCAGTCTATGCCCGCCTCGCTGAAGTCCCGCACCGTCTCCACCATCATCTGGGCCGACTTGACCAGCAGCCCGGAGAGGCCAATCATGTCTGGCAGGTGCTCCCGGTAGGCCTGTATCAAGTCCTGAGGCGGCACCTTGATGCCAAGATTGATGATCCGATAGCCGTTGTTAGAGAGAATTATGTCAACCAAATTCTTGCCGATGTCGTGCACGTCTCCCTTGACCGTAGCCAGGACAATCGTGCCCCGTGTTGCCGCCTCACCGCTCTCCATCAGCGGCTCCAGGTAGGAGACCGCCGCTTTCATCACCTCTGCCGAGCTCAGTACCTCGGCGACGATAAGCTGGTTCAGGCCGAAGAGCCGCCCCACCTCGTTCATCCCGTCCATCAGTGGCCCGTTGATTATCTCCAGGGGAGAACGGCCCGACAGCGCCTCTTTCAGGTCTCCCTCCAGCCCCTCCTTGATGCCCTCCACAATGGCAGAAGAGAGCCGCTGGTCCAGGGGCATCTTCTTTCGCTCCGATTCGGGCCTCTGAACCCGCCGCTCCCGGAATCGATCGGCGAAAGCGGCGATGGGGTCCTCGCCGCGCCACCAGATAAGGTCCTCCGACAGCCGCCGCTCGTCCTCCGGAATGGAAGCGTAGCGCACCAGTCCTTCCGTGTTGACTATGGCCATGTCCAGGCCGGCCTGAACGCAGTGGTACAACATCACCGAGTTCAGCACCTCCCGGCCTGCAGGAGGCAGGCCGAAGGACACGTTGGAGATGCCCAACACCGTCCGTGCCCGGGGCAGATGTTCCTTGATGAGACGAACGCCCTCCACAGTCTCCACACCGGCACCCACATAGTTCTTGTCGCCCGTGCCGATGGGAAAGACCAGGGGGTCGAAGATGATGTCTTCCGGCGGGATGCCGTACTTCTCTGTTAGGAG
>CAYNJI010000059.1:0-6890 GCA_964397605.1 uncultured Dehalococcoidia bacterium
CCGGTATCGACGGGGGCCCATTATCCCAGGCGGAGGACCGCAAGAGCCGTCCCTTCGGACGCCTTTGCGCCGGTCGAGAGAATCGGGGCGTATTATACTCCATTTGCACCTGCAGAACCGGGGATTGGGCGCCGATTCCTGTTGCTGCAACCTTGTAGAAACTCATTTTGGTGGTTTCACGCTACAACCGCTCATCAGCCGACGTAATAATTACGTTAGGGGTCTGTGAATGGCATTATACCTAGCTTGACACCTAATAGTGCGGAAAGTAAGCTTTAGGGGCGCAGTATGGTTTTCCCATTATTATTGGGGAGGGTTGCGCCCTATACTATTAACAGCCACGGATGGCATTCAAATAAGTCTAAATGGAGGAGGGGAAATGGCAAGTAAAGACATTGCTCTAATGGCCCATCTAATGAGACGAGCGGGCTTCGGCGCCTCCTACGAGGAGGTCGAGGCCAGGGTGGAGCGAGGCTACGAGGCCACCGTTGAGGAGCTCTTGGATCCGGCGTCCCACGGCGTTGACCCCGTGGACAACCTCTTGATGTGGCGCTACCACCCGATGAACGAGATCCCGCAGGCGCCGCCCTACGGCACCATGAACTTTCTATATAACATGCTCACCACCAAGCGCCCGCTGGAAGAGAAGATGACCCTCTTCTGGCACATGGTATTCGCCACGGGCAACTCCAAGATAGATAATCCCACGGAGATGAACCGACAGATCAACATGTTCCGGGAACACGGCATGGGCAACTATCAGGACCTGCTGGTTCGGCTGGCGAAGGACCCGGCGATGATTTTCTGGCTGGACAACAACATGAGCCACAAGCACGCCCCCAACGAGAACTGGGGACGGGAGCTCCTGGAGCTCTTCTCCATGGGCCAGGGCAACTATTCCGAGGACGACGTGAAGATGGCCTCTCGAGCCTTTACGGGCTGGACTATCAGGGCCAAGCTCCCCCGGGCGCCCTATGGACGTTACCTGTGGGAGTTCGAATACAAGCCGGAGGACCACGACGACAGCGAGAAGGAGTTCCTGGGTCGTAAGGGGAATTTCAACGGCGAGGACATCATAGACATCATCCTGGAGGAGCAGGCGACAGCCCGGTTCGTCGCCCGGCATTTGTACAGCTTCTTCGTTGCCGACGAGGTCCAGGTGCCCAGCTGGAAGGACGTTCCACCCCAGGACCCGGAGGCGGTACAGGCCATAGCCGATACTTTCTCCGGTTCTAACTACGACATCAAGGCCACGCTGCGCTTCATCTTCAACTCGGACTTCTTCAAGGACGAGAGCGCGTGGTTCGCCAAGGTGAAGAACCCCGCCGAGGTCGTCGCCGGGACCATTCGTCTAATCGGCGATTACCAGGAGCCGAAGCCCGGCCTGATGCTTCTAGCCCTAGAGGCCGGCTACCAGGGCCAGGAGTTGATCAATCCGCCCAGCGTGGAAGGCTGGCACACCGGCTCCGAGTGGATAGACACCGGCGCGCTGGTTAGAAGGGTCAACTTTGTTGCCTCCATGCTGGGGGACGCCAGCATGCCCGGCGTACAGTCCATTATCAACAAGCTGAGCGGCCGGGAAACGATGACCGCCGACGAGATAGTAGATGGATGTCTGGAGCTTCTGGGCACCATTAAGCTTGAAGAAGGCACCCGCCAGCAGATTGTGGATCACGTTTTGTCGGGCGGCGAGGTGCGGCGGGGATCCTCGGAGGAGGAAGTGGCGGCCTTTGGGCATCGCGTTACCGAGGTGCTGCAACTCATCGCCTCCGCCAGAGAGTACCAGTTCGCTTAATCTGAATGCCGCCGGGCTTGCGGGCCCGGCGGCGCATCCAAACCTAAACATGCAGAAATAAAAAGGGAGGTTGTCATGGCGTTAATCCAGACCATCGGAGAGCGCACGTACACCTACAGCCACTGCGTCGGCAGTCTATTTGCCTTCACCGCCCCATCGGACATGGTGCTGGGGCCGAACGGCACTGCCTACGTGGTCAGCCGGGGCGGCGACCCGGGCTACCCGCTGGGCGGCAGGCAGCACTGGTCCAAGTGGGACTTGGAAGATGACGTAAAGATTGTGGAGGCCGGCGGTCAGGGGACCGGCAAGGGCGAGATGATGTGGCCCTCCGGCATAGACATGGGCCCCAACGGGAACGTCTACATTTCGGACGAATACATGAACCACGTAAACATCTTCGCCGACGGCGGGGACTTTCTGGGAAGTTGGGGAGCGTCCGGCTCGGCGGAAGGCCAACTTGGAGGCCCCACGGGAATTCGCTTCGACGCCGACGGGAACGTGTACGTGGCCGAAAGCAAGAATAACAGGATTCAGAAGTTCACCGCCGACGGGGAGTATCTTGGCGGCTGGGGCGAGGCGGGAGACGGCGCCGGACAGTTCAGCATGCCCTACGGCCTGCACATTGACCGCCACGGGGACGTTTTCGTGGCCGACTGGGGCAACGACCGCATTCAGAAGTTCACGCCGGACGGCGAGTTTCTGCTTCAATTCGGCAGTTCCGGGACGGAGATCGGCCAGCTTCAGCGGCCTACGGGACTGGCCACCGACTCCGAAGGGGACGTGTACGTGGCCGACTGGGGCAACAACCGGGTGCAGGCGTACGACGAAACCGGCGACATCATCACCGCTTTCTACGGAGACGCCCGGGAGCTTTCCAAATCCGCCACTATATTCATCAGAGCCAACTCGGACTTCGTGAAGGCGCGCAGAAGGGCGGACACTTCAAAGGAGTGGGCCTTCCGACGGCCTTCCGCCATTGCGGTCAACGACCAGAATCAGATACTGATAATCGAGTCCATAAGCGGTCGCATCCAGATCTACCAGAAGGACGACGACTACCTAGACCCGCAATTCAACCTGTAGCCGTTAGTTCTAGCGGCGCCAGCGTATCCGAAGAATGAAATAGAGGGCTGCTCGTTAGCAGCCCTCTATTTTTGTTGTAGGATTTCAGCCCAAGCCTGAATCCGAGCCGCGTCGGACAATGGCTGGGGAAGCGCGGAAGGGAAAGCTAGCGGGAGCCGGTGCGGGGAAGGCCCGGATATAGGGGGTTCGCCAACTGGATTTCGCCCCACAACACCAGATCCCCCCGCCGCCCTTGTAGACCGGCGTCGGTGGTTGATTCCACCGTGACTCCCACCCATTGATATTCCGCCATGGTCATTTCCGACGATATCATGGCCTGACCCCAACCCATTTCGTCAATAGTCAGTACGGCCACGTGGTGCTCGTCCTCACCCCTACGCAGCCAAACGTTGTACTGGTGGCTGTGGGGCAGCGGGTGGAGTCCGTTAGCGATGAAAACACACCAGCGCCGGTCCATGTTCAGCATAAGGTTTCCTTGTACGGTTCCCGATTCCGATTCCATTGTCAGCACGTGGGTATCAGGCAGCGTGAGCATATAGACGATGGATTGCTGGGTCCTCAGCACGTGCATCATCTCCCGTCCGCTCACGGCCAGGGCGTCCACTTGCTCGTACAAGGCCTCGCTGCCGGAGACCAGTTCGTCCATGTCCGAGTTTGCCTCGGAGCTGTTCTCGTGTAATTTGGATACACGATCGCCCATTTCGCTGTTATGGTCCATGAGGCGGCTCAGTTCGTCGGAGAGGGCGCTGTTGTCCTGCTGAAGATGCGTGACCTGCTGAGTCAGTTCGGCATTGGTTTCCTGGAGATTGTCCATCTGGCCAGACGTACGGACAGTGAAGGCGAGGACGCCGCCCAAGAGCAGGAGAGCCATGAGCGCCCCGGCGTAGACGAAAGCGCCGATTATGGACAGGGGCCGGCGGCGGAAGCGGCTGGGAGGCCTCTCCGGCGCCGGTGGGGCCGCAGCTTCGGCCATCCGTCTCTTCACGGCGGCCAGGACCCGACGAGGCGGTGGATTCTGCTCCACTGATAAGGACAGTGCGGCTGCCACGTCCTTCTGGATTCGCGCCTGGCCGGAGCACCAGGAACAGCCGTCCATGTGCCGCTCCACCGACTGCTCCTCCTCGGGGCTTAGAGCGTCCAGGGCATAGGCAGGAATCAGGGCTTCGATATCCTTGCAGTTCATGAACTAAGCCACCGCCCCATTTTTGAAGATTGACCTTAGTTTCTGCATTCCTAGTCTAATTCGCGTCTTCACCGTGCCCAAAGGCTGGTCGAGGATTTCGGAAATCTCCGATTGGGAGTAGCCTTGGAAGTAGGACATCAGGATAACGGTCCTCTGGGCCTCCGGTATGCTCTGCAGGGCCTTGGCAATTTCCTGGCGTTCTATGCTACGTAAGGCTTCATCCTCCGTGCGAACCTGGTACAGCTTCTCCAAGCTGACCATCTCCTGGGCCATCCTGTCCATAGACGCCCGTGCCCGCTTGGCCGAGCGCACGTGGTCTATGACCCGGTGGTGGGCGATGCTCATGAGCCAGCCCTTGGGGGAACCCCGGTTGGCCTTGAACGTGGAAGCTTTCTGCCACACGGCAAGAAAGACGTCCTGCGCAATCTCCTCGGCGATTGCTTCGTCCTTAAGCATGTACCGGGCCAGGGAGAAGACCTGGGTTGAGTACTTTTCGTAAAAGCATTCCAACGCGTCCTTGTCACCATGGGCGATAAGGGTCAGGAGATTCTCGTCTCCCAGGCTCTCATACTGTCCCATCAACTCCGCCTTCCCGGGAGATGGTAACCGTCCTTCCAATTCCTAATACGCAGAACTTCCCCCTCTCGGATTCAAAGGCCCCGCTAGTTCAGGGAAGCCAGGGTATCCCACAAGCTATTGATCTGAGCGCGCACGCTGTCTGCGTCGTCCGCCACCGGATTTAGGTCCAAGTATGTCTCCAAGTCTTCGATTGCCTCGGTGTAGCGATGTGTCCTGTATAACATCCAGGCCCGCTCCTTCAGGTTGCTGCCCATGTACGGGTCGAGCAGGGCGACCCTATCGGCCGCTGCGATGGCGTGCTGGTAGTCGCGTCGTCGAACGTGCATCATCTTGAGGTTGGAGAGCAGGTTAACCAGAAGCCGCTTCTTGGTGCAGGGCTTAAAATACTCCTCGGAAAGGTGGACTATTCCGCCGAAGACGTCTGCTGTTAGCTTACCACACTCTTCCCTGGTCATGAGTTCGCCGTGCTGATAGGGATCCAGGTATATGTCCTCGTCCTGGGATGGCGTTCGCATCACCAGACGGTTGGGAAGGTCGATTATTTCGAATAGCATGCCCAGCCGAGCGCCAACCTCCGAGTAGACCAGTGAGAGGGCGATGGGCATGCCCTTTCTCCTAGCGAGTACCTGATCCAGGTAGAGATTCCGGGGATTGAAATGGTCCTCGTCATCGCTGGAATACCCCTGGGTGTCTCCCAGATAGGAACTGAGGGCCCTGAGCTTGGCGGGCAGGTCCATGGAGGGTTCCAGCCGCTCGCGGACCTCCCCTGCAAGGTTGTCCAGCATCGAGGTGGACTCCTCCACGTCCACGGCGGGGTAGTCCTCGGCGGCAATATAGAGGGCGCCTCTGGCGAGGTCGAAGTCTCGTTGGGGGGAATTCACCAGGGTGGAAAACAGTTCACGGTATACACTCTTCGTATCCATTTTGCTCCTTCAGATGTTCAGAATGGGTCAGAAAATTGCATTAGTAGAATTGAAACCAGGATTGAAAGGGTGGACCGCCCTGTTTGGGCGGATGGTGACGACGCCGGCCTCTCCCCCAACGGGAAGAGCCGACGCCTATGGAATCGGAGTCTAAGTGCCGCGGACGTCGAAGGACGACGCGCCGTTGGCCCGCTGGGCCCTGGCTCCTTCGCAAGCCCTCAGATAGTCACGCAGCAGTCGAGGCAGCAGAAAGCGGCGGCGGACGCTGGTCCGGGCCGCCTCTCCCATGGTTGTCTGGAGTTCCGGCTCTTTGAGCAGGCGAAGGATGCGTTGGGCGCACTGTGGCACGTCGTCCACCAGAAAGCCGTTTTCGCCGTCGCTAATCTGGAGGCGGATACCGCCCACGTTGCCACCGATGACGGGCTTGCCATTCCACATGGCCTCGGTGACGGTCAGGCCGAAGCCTTCCCGCACGGACTTTTGCAGCACCACGTCGGAGGCCGTCTGAAAGGCGCTGACTACGAGGTCCACCGACTCCAGGGGAATGTCGGCGTCACCGAAGAGGTGAATGTCCGGGTCGTCCTTGGTTTGTTCGGAAAGCTCCTCGAAGATGCCCTTGCCCTCCGGGTCGTCGGCTGCGTGGGACGCGCCGAGGTAGGCAAGCTGTACGTTGGGCATGTGCTCTTTGACGAGCTTGTAGGCTTCCACTACGCCCCAGGGGTCCTTCCATGGATCGAAACGGGAGACCTGGGTTACGAGGGGCCGCTCCAGGTCGATGCCCATGGCCGCCATGCGACGCCGGGCTTCTTCCATGTTCATGGGCCGGTTCTTGACGCTAAGGGGGTCAATGGCGGGCGGGATTATGTGAACCGCGGCATCTTCCAGACCAGCCGGAACGTACTGCTTCAGCGAGAAGACTTTAACGTCGGCGCGGCGCATGTTGTCGAAGACGCTGGCCAGCATTCCCTGGTTGGGAGCCGAGAGGTCTATGTGGCATACCCACACGATGGGCGGATGGTCGCCTTGGGGAAGGAGGGCCATAAGGGGTAGAAGCTGGGGGTCGTGCAGAATCCAAACGTCGGCGTCGATGGGCGAAAGGTCCACATTTGCGCTCTGGCCGGCGTAGGTGGTATATGTCCGCATCTCATCTGCAGTTAGAGCGCCCTCGGCCCCCTGCATGAGGTTGTGAATCTTCTTGGTTACGTCGAAGAACTCCGCGGGTGGGCTGACGACGTACCAATCGGTGTCGAGGCCCAAGCCCTTGCTGATGGGAATAAGGGATCGGAGGATCTCGGCGACTCCTCCACCCACGGCTGTGCTGTTGACG
>CAYNJI010000060.1:0-6606 GCA_964397605.1 uncultured Dehalococcoidia bacterium
CCCTGAACTTGGCAATTAAGCCGGCCTGCTCGTCGTCGTATATCCTGCGAAACACCGAGTCGCTCATATCCTCCACGTCGACCCGCCCGCCGGCGCGCATGTCCTTCCGCACTTCTTCCTCCACAGCCACGTGCAGGGCCTCCTCTACTACCACCCCATACCAGAAATTGAGAAATCCCCTGTACTTGTTGTAGCCCAGCAAGTTCTTTAGGATTTCCGTGGTTACGTAGCTGGGGAAGCGGCCTCGAACTAGCAGATTCTCCATTTCCTGAATCTGCGCTGAGTCCCGCAGTAGGGTGCACATTCTTTCAGCCAGAAGCAAACAGTCGAAGGCCTCGCCCTGAATGACGTAACGATAGAGCCGACCATCGATGCGTTCCTCCGGGAGGGTCCACATGCTCATGGCCTCAAGAAGCGCCTCCGCCCAGGGCCGTCCGGCTTTAATTCCCTGCGAGAGACGCTCCAATGCCTCTATTTCCACGGACACAGGAGGGCCGGGGGGCTGGACTATGAGATCGATGGGGGCTTCAAAGGGCTTGACGTTAATTGGCTTGCCCTCTCTTTCGAGACCCAGAATCGCTCTCAGGCTTGTCCGCGAATCTGGAAAGTTTCGCGTCCCTCGCATTGTGGTAGTTGGTGCAATCAATAATGAATCCACCGGACACGCCCTCGTGTCCGGGGAACTCAGCTTTCAGGCGCTCGTAGGCTGCGACTTGGCCGGTGGTGATGTATTCGCAGATCTTCCCGCTGATGGCCTTGCCGATGCCTGCAACCTTAGTTAGATCTTGACCCTGTTGGGTTAGAGCGTCCAGGGAATCGGGAAAGTTAGAGATGATCTCCGCCGCCCGCTGGTAGGCCCTAATCTTGAAGATCAGGTCGCCCTTCCTCTCCAGAAGTTGGGCCATGTCCTCAAAGAGGGCAGCTAATTCCTCGTTAACGGCGGACACTGGGCTACACCTACCCTTTACCGTGGCAGCGCTTGAACTTCTTGCCGCTGCCACAGTAGCACGGGGCGTTGCGGCCCATCTTTTGCGGCGCACCGTTACGGGCGCGGCCGTTGGACATCGCTTTCATGGGACTGTCGGCGGGGGCCAGAGTGAGACGATAGATACTATGGACTACGTCGTCGCGCATCTGGGCGAGTAAGTTGTGGTACATACGGCGGCCCTCAGATTGGTAGGCCACGAGGGGGTTACGCTGTCCATAGGCTTGAAGGCCTATGCCCTGCCGCAGCTTTTCGATGTTGGTGAGCTGCTGCACCCAGTGCAAGTCTAAGGCCCTCAGCATGATGATGCGCTCTAACGCCCGCATCCTTTCCGAGCCGAGCTCTTCTTCCTTCTGCCTGTAGATTTCCTCGGCGTGGGCGGCGAGGTCATTCTTGAGCCTGCCACGGTTGGCCTTTCTCAGTTTCTCCTCGTTATCGAGAGCTTCCGGCATGGTGGGGAAGATGATGCGAAGGTTCTCAAGCAGGCCCCTGTAGTCCCGGTCTTCCATTACGCTGCCCGAAAGGTGTTGGGTCAGAAGCTCGTCTATCTTGTCCTCCATCATACGGAGAACGGAGGCGCGCATGTCGTCACCCTGCAGGATGTTCCGGCGCTCCCGGTAGATGTTTTCGCGCTGCTGGTTTAACACATCGTCGAACTCCAGCAGGTGCTTGCGAGTCTCGAAGTGGTAGCCCTCGACGCGGCTCTGGGCGCCCTCCAATATCTTGGTTATAACGCCGCTTTCCAGGGGAGCGTCCTTGCCCATGCCAGCCCAACTTGAGACCTTACCCATGAGGTTCTTAGCCCGTTCGCCGCCGAACCGCTTGATAATCTCGTCCTCCATGGAGGCGTAGAAGCGGGTCTCGCCCTGGTCACCCTGGCGCCCTGAGCGGCCCCGCAACTGGTTGTCGATGCGGCGGGATTCGTGGTGTTCCGTGCCAAGGACCGTCAAGCCGCCCTGCTCCACCACGGCGTCGTGGTCATTCTGCCACTCGGCCATATCGATGTCCAAGCCCACTGGATTGCCGCCGAGTACAATGTCCGTGCCTCGACCGGCCATATTGGTGGCTACGGTTACCGCGCCGGGGCGGCCCGCCTGAGCAATAACATAGGCTTCCCGTTCGTGCTGCTTGGCGTTTAGGACCTCATGGGGCACTCCGCGACGCTGAAGCAGCTGACTCAGCTTTTCGGAGCTCTCAATGGAAGTGGTGCCTACCAGCACGGGCCTGCGTTGGTTGTACATATTCTCTATGTCGGCGGCTACGGCCTTCCACTTGGCTGCCTCAGACTGATAGATGAGGTCGGCGTGGTCATTGCGGATAAGGGGGGCGTTGGTGGGAATGGCCACCACTTCCAGCCGGTAGATCTTCAGGAACTCCTCCTCTTCCGTAAGGGCGGTGCCTGTCATGCCGGCAAGCTTATTGTACATACGGAAGTAGTTCTGCAGGGTGATGGTGGCGTAGGTGGTGGTCTCTCGCTGGACCTGAATGCCCTCCTTGGCTTCCACTGCCTGATGAAGACCGTCCGACCAGCGGCGGCCCGGCTGGAGCCGGCCTGTGAATTCGTCCACGATGATAACCTGTCCGTCCCTAACGACGTATTCCTTGTCGCGCTTGTAGAGCACGTGAGCTCTGAGGGCGTTTTCCACGTACTGGACCAGGTGGAAGTTTTCCGGGGCGTAGAGGTTGTTGACTTTAATCCAGTCTTCAATCTTGGAGATACCCTCTTCGGTGAGGGAGATGGCCCGACTACGCTCGTCTATCATCGTGTAGTCCGCTTCGGCGCGGAGGCGGGGGGCTAGCTTGGCCATGGTGGAGTAAAGCTGCACCGGTTCTTGAGCAGGCCCGCTGATTATGAGAGGCGTCCTTGCTTCGTCAATGAGGATGTTGTCCACCTCGTCAACTATGGCGTAGTTGAGGTCCTGCTGCACCTGGAGGCCCGGGTCCACGGCCATGTTGTCTCTGAGGTAGTCGAAGCCAAATTCGTTGTTGGTGCCGTAGGTAATGTCGCAGTTATAGGCCTCTTGGCGCGGCGCGGCCCTTAAATGCTCGTAGCTGGGGTCCTTGCCGGGTGCGCCGGGTTGGTAAACGAAGGCGGCGTCGTTCTGCAGGCAGCCGACGGTCAGTCCCAGTTTGGCGAAGATGGGGCCCATCCATACCGGGTCGCGGCGAGCCAGGTAGTCATTCACGGTGACCACGTGGACGCCTTTGCCGGAAAGGGCATTGAGGTAGGCAGGGAGGGTAGCTACCAGGGTCTTACCTTCGCCCGTCTTCATTTCGGCGATTTTGCCCCGGTGGAGGACGGCGCCGCCCATTATCTGAACGTCAAAGTGGCGCTGGCCAAGGGTGCGCTTTGCGGCCTCCCGAACGGCGGCGAAGGTTTCGGGCAGTATGTCCTCCTCCGACTTGCCCCCGTTCAGCTGTTTGCGAAAGACGTCCGTTTGCGTCCGTAATTCTGCATCGGTGAACCTCTCGAATTCTCTCTCGAGGCCGTTAACCTGGTCGATGAGGGACTGATATTTCTTCTTGAGGCGATCCTGGGAAGTACCGAGGATCTTGTCGAGTAAGCGGATCATGATTCTCCGTCGAAAAGTTCTCCAACGGAAAGGCCTTTGTGAATTCTCCTTATTGCCTCCCCCAGAAGGGGCGCGACGGAGAGGATGGTTATCCTGCCGTTCATGTCATGTTCAGTCAGGGGCACAGTGTCCGTGGCAACCAATTCCCTGAGGGGGCTGGCAATCACTTTGTCGGTAGCATCGCCCGAGAAGAGGGCGTGGGTGACGCAAGAATATACTTCGCGCGCGCCGTTCTCTATCAGCGCCTCAGCAGCGGCGATGATGGAACCGCCGGTATTGATCTCGTCGTCGAAGGTGAGGACAGTCTTGTCCTTTACGTCGCCGATGATGTTCAGAGTCTGGATAGAGGAGGTGTTGCCCAGGCGCCGTTTCTCAACGATGGCTAGGGGGACGCCCAGCCGTTCGGCCACGTCTCTGGCGCGCTTGCTGATGCCCACGTCAACAGCGACGACCACGAGGTCGTCGAGGTTCTTGTCGCGGAAGTACCGCACCAGCAGGGGGAGGGCAGTAAGCTCGTCCACGGGGATGTTGAAGAAGCCCTGGATCTGGCCGGCGTGGAGGTCTATGGTGAGGAGGCGGTCGGCGCCGGCGGCGGTAAGCAGGTCCGCCACCAGCCGGGCCGTGATGGGCACTCGTGGCTGGTCTTTTTTGTCCGTACGGGAGTAGCCGTAGTAGGGCACCACAGCCGTGACACGGCCGGCGGACGCCCGCTTCGCCGCGTCAATCATTATCAGCAGCTCCATGAGGGAGTCGTTCACCGGAGTGCAGACGGGCTGCATTATGAAGACGTCCCGTTCCCGGACGTTCTCCAAGATGCGAACGAAAGTATTGTCATTGGAGAACTTGAAGACTTCCGCCTGACCCAAGGAGATGTTGAGATATTTGCAAACATCATGGGCCAACTCACGGTGAGAGTTCCCCGTGAATACGCGAAGCTCATCGCTCAAGGAGCGCATTCTTCCCCCCGAAGGTGAAATTTTGCCCGGATTCACGCCTTCGTACGGATGAGCAGGTTGGGCGCAATCGGCCAACGGGCAAAGGCTTGGCTACTCGGCCTCATTATAGCACAGCCTCTTGAGCGCTCAAAATTCATCCCAGTTACTCACCGTTGACCGTTGGCCACGGGAGACCCGATACGGCACGCAGTCCATTGCTAGTAAGGCTACCTGCTTTTTGCTATACTGCCTTGGGCCTCCACGGGGGCCGCTTTAGTTGTGGGTGAAAAGGAGAGGCAATGGGGGCGTACGCCTTAATTGGGGCGCAATGGGGTGACGAAGGGAAGGGCAAGGTGGTGGACTACCTGGCGTCCAAGGCTCAGTGGGTAGCGAGATATGCCGGCGGAAACAACGCCGGTCATACGGTAATGAACGAGGGAGGGACCTTCTCCCTTCATCTAGTGCCCTCCGGAGTCTTCCAGCCCCAGGTTTCCTGTGTAATCGGCAATGGGGTGGTTGTAAACCCGGAAGTGCTTCTGGAGGAGATAAGGGGACTGTCTGAACGGGGTGTGGACGTGAGCCGCATATACCTCAGCGAGCGGGCCCACCTGATAATGCCATACCATGTTCAGATTGACGCGCTGGAAGAGAAGGCCCGTGGAGACGCCAACTTGGGTACCACGGGCACAGGAGTCGGCCCCGCCTACGTGGACAAGGCCTCCCGAACGGGCATACGCGCCGGAGACCTGCTCTATCTGGAGGATGAGTTGCTGCCGCGGCTCAAGCGCGTCGTGGCGGACAAGAGCCGGATTCTCACCAAGCTATACGACCAGCCGCCCCTTTCGTTTGGGGCGATCCTGGACCAGTGCGCCCGGTGGCGAGATGGGCTGAAGGACCTCATCCGGCCTACCAGTTTCCTTATGCAGCGGGCCATTGAGCGGGGAGACACGATCATCATGGAGGGCGCTCAGGGCACCCTTTTGGACCTGGACCATGGCACTTATCCCTACGTTACGTCATCATCGGCGTCGGTGGGGGGCGCGGCGGCGGGCCTGGGCATACACCCTCGGAGCATCAGCGGCGTTATTGGGGTCTTCAAGGCTTACTGCACCCGGGTGGGAAGCGGCCCGTTTCCCGCAGAGATGCAGGACGAACGGGCCGACGAATTGCGCGAGCGGGCGTGGGAGTATGGGACCACCACCGGAAGGGCGCGGCGCATCGGCTGGTTCGACGCTGTGGCGGGAAGGTACAGCCAGCACATCAACGGGTTTACGTCGCTGGTGCTGACTCGGCTGGACGTTCTGGACGGTTTTCCTTCTGTGAAGATATGCGTGGGCTACGAGGCGGACGGGGAATTGCTGGACCACTTTCCCGCGAGCGCGACTCTATTGCAGCGGTGCAGGCCGGTGTATGAGGAGATGCCCGGCTGGACGGATCCCACGGAGGGTGCGACGAGCATGGAGCAGTTGCCACCGGAAGCGGCGTCTTACGTTCAAAGGCTGGAGGAGTTGATAGGCTGCGAGTTTCATCTGATATCCACCGGCCCGCACCGGGACGAGACGATTATGCTCCAGCCAATGATCTAGAGGGTGGGTGCTTCTGGGACGATGCGACCGGCGAAGCCGAGTTTGCGGGTTCTCCAGTCGTGCCTTCCTGAACAAGCCAAAAAACTACGGCGAGCGATAATGCCGCCGTCGCCGCCAGCGCTGCTATTCCCATCCTCATGAACTTAGCGCTCTTCATTGGTCAACCTGATCTTATTTTCGTTAAGCGGCTCGACAACTTCCACTAATGCGCGAATATTTGTACCATCCCGGTCCTGGATAAACACAATGCTATTCTTATCCTTTCTTCCATGTGCATATTTGTCATCTCGTATCGCGATCTTGGAGCCGTCGGGCGACCATGCCGCGTCGAAGATAGTGCCCGATCGTGAAGATGAGTCTGAGTCGTCGGTAAACCTTGGTGGTCTATAGTAAACAGGGGGAGATCCGTCCAATGGAACTCCATATCCGAAGGCTTTAAGCAGTATCTCAGCGGCGTCGGGAGACCACGTTAGGTCGCCCACCCAGGGACTCTCTGGGTAGCTCCAGGGGTCCGGGCAGGTTGTCGC
>CAYNJI010000061.1:0-5896 GCA_964397605.1 uncultured Dehalococcoidia bacterium
GTGTGAGACATCGTTCCCTTGGTCTATAAATCCCCAATAGAGACCAACTTCTACTGAATCCTCCCTAGTCCGCCGCCACCGCCGCCGCCACCCGTCCCCGCGACGCGGTCAACACCTTCTTCAGGTAGTGGCCCGTGTGGGAGGCCTTCACTGATACGATGTGTTCCGGGGTGCCCTCTGCCACCACCTGCCCGCCCTTGTCGGCGGGGCCGGGGCCCATGTCGATTATCCAGTCCGCGTTCTTGATCATGTCCAGGTGGTGCTCGATGAGAATTATCGAGTTGCCCGCGTCCACCAGCCGATGCAAAACGTTCAACAGGGAGGCGCAGTCGGAGAAAGAAAGCCCCGTGGTCGGCTCGTCCAGCAGGTAGAGGGTCTTGCCGGTGGCCCGCTTGGAAAGCTCCGTGGAGAGTTTCACCCTCTGAGCTTCCCCGCCGGATAGGGTGGTGGCGGGCTGGCCCAACCGGATGTAGCCCAGGCCCACGTCACGCATAGTCTCCAGCTTGTTGCGAATTTTCGGGATGTGCTGGAAGAACTCCAGGGCGGTGTAGACCGTCATGCCCAGAACTTCGGCGATGCTCTTATCCTTGTATCGGATCTCCAGGGCCTCCCGGTTGTAGCGCCGGCCCTGGCAGACCTCGCAAGGGACCGTAACGTCGGGAAGGAACTGCATCTCCACGTGGGTGTAGCCCTCCCCCTTGCAGGCCTCGCAGCGCCCTCCCTTGACGTTGAAGGAGAAGCGTCCGGGCTTGTAGCCCCGGACCTTGGATTCGGGCAGGCTGGCGAAGAGGTCACGGATGGGGGTGAAGGCGCCCGTGTAGGTGGCCGGATTGCTGCGGGGAGTGCGGCCAATGGGGGATTGGTCGATGTTTATCACCTTGTCCAGGTAGTCCATACCCTCGATTGCGTCGTGCTTGCCGGGACGGTCCTTGGCGCGGCTGATGGTCTGGGCCAGCCGCTTGTACAGGATTTCGTAGACCAGGGTGCTCTTGCCGGAGCCGGAAACGCCGGTGACGCAGACCAGACGGCCCAGGGGGAAGTTGACGTCGACGCTCTTGAGGTTGTTTTCGCGGGCGCCCTTGACCTTAAGGGCTGCGCCGTTGCCGTCCCGTCGAGCCTCCGGCACCGGAATGGTCTTGCGTCCACTGAGGTAGAGGCCGGTCAGGGACTTGTCGGAAGACATGACGTCTTCGATGGTGCCGGTGACGACCACGTTGCCGCCGTGCTCGCCGGCGCCGGGCCCCAGGTCTACGATGAAGTTGGCGGCGCGCATGACCGCTTCGTCGTGTTCCACGACGATTACGGTGTTGCCCAGGTCACGCAGATGGTTGAGGGTGCCGATGAGCCGATTATCGTCGAAGGGGTGCAGGCCGATGGTGGGTTCGTCGCAGACGTAGAGCACTCCCGTAAGGCCGGAGCCTATCTGGGTGGCCAGACGGATGCGCTGGGCCTCGCCGCCGGAGAGGGTGCGCGCCGACCGGTCAATGGTCAGATAGCCTAATCCGATGTTCTCCAGGAACTGAAGGCGGGTGAAAATCTCCTTGAGGATGGGCTGGGCAATGGCCTTCTCCCGGGCGGAAAGGGGGAGGATAGTGCCGTTGCTGTAACTCTCGGTTGCCAGCCCGTTGGCCCATTGGAGGGCTTGTGTGACGGGCAGGCCGCACACATCCATGATTCCCCGGCCGTCCACCTTCACCGAAAGGGCCTCCGGCCGCAGGCGTAGGCCTCTGCAGGCCTGGCAGGACCGGGCCGCCATGTAACGCTCGATTTCGCGCCGAATGTAGTCGGAGTCCGTATCCTTGAAGCGGCGTTCCAGATTCGGAATCACACCTTCGAAGTTGGTCTTCCAGCTGTAGACGCGGCCCCGCTGTGTGGTGTGTTTGATGGTGACGGACTCGCCCTCGTTGCCGTACAGAATGAGGTTGATGGCCTGCTCTGACAGTTTGTGTATGGGTTCCCTCGTAGAGAAGCCATAGCTGCGGGCGATGGATTCCAGCATACTGCCGTACCAGGGGCTGGAGGAACCCGCCCTCGACCAGGGTAGTACGCCGCCTTCCCGCAGTGACAGGTCTTTATTGGCGAGCACCAATTCCGGGTCCACCTCCAGCTTGTAGCCCAAACCGGTGCATGCGGAGCAGGCCCCGTGGGGGCTGTTGAAGCTGAAGGTGCGGGGCTCTATCTCCGGCAGGCCGGTGCCGCAGCTGACGCAAGCAAACTGCTCGGAGAACTCCCGCTCGTCGCCGCCCTCGACGGCGATTTGGACCACGCCGGCGCCCTCGCGGAGGGCCGTCTCGACGGAATCGGTGACGCGGACCAACTCCAGGTTTTCGTCGATGACGAGGCGGTCGACGGCTAGCTCTACGTAGTGCCAGCGGCGCTTGTCCAGGTTCAGGCCTTCCGCGTCCTCGACGCGCATGACCTCTCCGTTGACGCGCACTCTGGCAAAGCCGGACTTGCGGGCCTCGCTGAATATCTCTTTGTGCTCGCCCTTACGCCGTCGAACCTTAGGGGCCAGCACCATTATGCGAGTGCCGTTGGGAAGGCTGAGGATGGAGTCCACAATCTGCTGCACCGTCTGGCGCGCTACGGGCTGACCGCAGCCGGGGCAGTGGGGCCGACCCGCGCGAGCGAAGAGGAGGCGCAGATAGTCGTAGATTTCCGTGACGGTGCCTACCGTGGAACGGGGGTTGTGGGACACGCCCTTCTGGTCGATGGAGATTGCGGGCGAAAGCCCCTCGATATACTCCACCTCCGGCTTTTCCATGCGGCCCAGAAACTGGCGCGCGTAAGCGGAGAGGGACTCCACATAGCGACGCTGTCCCTCGGCGTAGATGGTGTCGAAGGCCAGCGAGCTCTTGCCGGAGCCCGAAACGCCGGTTATGACCACCAGCTTGTCCCGAGGTATGGTCACGCTGACGTTCTTCAGGTTGTGCTGGGTTGCCCCGCGAATGACGATATTTTCCTGCGGCATCTGCACCTTTTCCAGACGTGATTCAGTCCCCATTTTAGCACTACCAGGAAATAAACAGTACCTCCCGCCCTCGTCATTCCGCCGGTCCGACATGTCATTCTAAGTGAAGCAAAGGATCTCGTCTTTGGACGCACTCCCTCACCCCTTGATTCTGAACCCCGCTTCGCTGCGCTCAGAGAGGACCGCTTTACGACAACGTGCGGTTGACACAAACAGCGTGCTTTAATACCTTGGTTGAAACCTAGGATCTCCAGAAAAGGGCTGACCACCTGGGCGAGGGAGACGGATTATGCTAAGCATTGTTGGAATTCAGCGAAGAGAGTACGAGGAGAAGGGGGCCCTATCTACCCGGAACTTTGACCATCCTTCCCTTTTCGACCAGGTGGTCTTGAAGCTGACAGACGAGGAGCTGGAGGTGAGCTTTCGCGCGGCGGACCGGCCACGTCAGGTGGGATTGAAGATGCCGCGTGAGACGGCGGTGGCAGTAGCCAACCTGATTCTAGCCGCCACGGAAGGAGACCTGACTTCAGTGTCGGCGGAGTTGTAGGGCCAGGCTGCTGTAGAGGCTAGCATCCGAGAGTCGCAAGGCAGTCAATGCTAAAGCAAATGTGCTAAACTTTCGCACAAATGCTTTCTGTCCCTAAATCGAGGGCACAGTGGTTCATTCTGCTATTCGTGCTGCAGTTTCTAGGCACTTTGGGTTTGGTCATTTATCAAGAGGTTGTGGGCAATACTTCCGATAGCGCCCTGGAAACCGCTCTGGCTATCGGCAAAGGATTTTCTCCATTTGTTATAATCATAACTGCGACAACTGTGATTACAGTCGAAGGTGTAGCGATGTTGTATGACTTGTACAAGCGGGAAGTAGAGGAAAGAATAAGTAGAAGAAACAAGGAGGAAATGCTGCGGCTTTCTGAGGAGTGGGAGAAACTCAGTCAAGAGGAACAAAGACAGCAAGGTATTACGGAATTTCTCCGCAATAAGTGGCCCGAACCTGACAAGAAGAAGTAGGGTACAGAGGTGTTGTATGACTTGTACAAGCGAGAAGTAGAGGAAAGAACTCGGGAAGAAACCCTGCGACTCGCTGAAGAATGGGACAAACTCACCCCAGAGGAAAAGAGCCAGCAGGCCATAGCGGATTTCTTCCGTAGTAAGTGGGGCCAACCAGGCAAGAAACGGTAAACCGAAGGTTTTTTCGTTCCCCGCAACCGCGATCTGTACAGTCAGCTACATAGTTACCCTACGAAAAACCAACGACTGCCTGTTGCCGCCTTACCAGCCGACGCGGCTGAGTGGGCGGCTTAGGTGTCCTCGGTCGTCAAGTTTGCAGTTGGACTCGCGGGGGGGTTCTCGCCGCGACTTGGCGTCGTGGCGATTCCCGCGGGACCGCTTCTGCTTCTTCATCTCTTCTTCTACCATGTTGAAAGCGAACTGGGAGATGAGATGCAAACTGCCCTGGAAGGCAAGGAACCATAATTCAGGGGTCCATCGCCGGGTAAAATCCATGCGCGGGGCTATCTGGTAGGCGTCTATGTACTGGGACGGCTGTAATACCACGTCGGGCTGTATGCCCACCCGGTAGGGAAAAACACTCCCGCCCTCCACATTCCACAGGGGCGAATGGTCTATGACCAGGGCCTTGGTCACCGACGCCGAGGTCGCAAAGTACCGGTCCTGGGAGATGTACAGCAGCACCCGGTCGCCCGGTGCCATGCGTTGAACCTTGCGCCGGTGTTGGGCCATGAGCCCCACCATGTCGAAATTTCGTTTCTTGGCAATTTCGTAGTTTGTTGGACTCTTTACAACCATCCAGAAGCTTTTAGGCATAGCGAATCAAAACCCCATAGTAGCTTGTGTTTACGTTTCCATTATTGCACATCGTCGCGTCTTTGTTAAAGGTGGGGCCTGCCCTTGTGCCTTGTTGGATTCTCCCCTTACTATTGATGTTGAAAATCAAATCCCCCGCGCCCCGCGAACAAGGGCCGGGTTGAAGAACAGGAACAAAGGGTGAAATCCTCCGAACATAAGAAGCGTCTCATGGACCTGTTGAGGCGGCGAATTCTGATAGCGGGCGACGCCAACGGCACTCGGATACAGGCGTTGGACCTCTCTGCGGAAGACTTCGGCGGGCCTGAATACGAGGGCTGCAACGAGTACCTGAACGTTCTCCGTCCGCAGATAGTTCAGGACATCCACCGCTCCTACCTGGAAGCGGGGGTGGATATCGTCATAACCAACTCCTTTGGTAGCACTCCGCTGGTGCTGGACGAGTACGGCCTGGGCCACCGGGCGCGGGAAATAAGCGAAGCGGCGGCCCGGAACGCCCGGCAAGCCGTGGATGAATTTTCCACGCCAGAGCGCCCTCGCCTGGTCGCCGGATCCATGGGGCCTACAACCCGGTCGATCTCGGTCACGGGCGGCATAACTTGGGACGAGCTGCGGGAGCACTACTTCGTACAGGCATCGGGGCTTTGGGATGGGGGCGCGGACCTGCTTCTGGTGGAGACTTCCCAAGACACGCTGAACGTTAAAGCTGCCCTGGCCGCCATTGACGACCTGTCTGATAAGCTGGGAGTGGAAGTCCCCGTAGCTGTCCAGTGCACAATCGAAACTATGGGCACCACCCTGGGAGGGCAGGACATAGAAGCCTTCTACTCCTCCGTGAGCCACCGCAATCTATTGTGGGTGGGGATGAATTGCTCCACGGGGCCGGAATTCATGCGGGACCACCTTCGCACGCTGGCTTCCATCTCCCGGTTTCCGGTGTCGGTGATTCCCAACGCCGGCCTGCCCGACGAGGACGGCAACTACAATGAGACGCCGGAGAAATTTTCCCAGACGTTGCTTTCCTTTGTGCGGGAAGGTTGGGTCAACGTCCTTGGGGGCTGCTGCGGAACGACGCCTGACCATCTGAGGCCGCTGGTT
>CAYNJI010000061.1:5906-6476 GCA_964397605.1 uncultured Dehalococcoidia bacterium
GTGGCGGCCGTGGCGAACGCCGCCCCGAGAATGCCGTCGGACAGTCAAGCCGTGGTCTTCTCCGGCCTGGAGGCGTTGACCGTCGACGAGGACGTCCGTCCGGTGTTGGTGGGCGAACGCACTAACGTATTGGGCAGCCGCCGGTTTAAGCGGCTCATCCGTCAGGGCAAATTCGACGAGGCATCGGAGATTGGACGGCGTCAGGTGCGCCGGGGCGCTCAGGTGGTTGACGTTTGTCTCCAAGACCCGGACCGGGATGAGATGACGGACGTGGTGACCTTTCTAAAGGGCCTGGTTCGTAAGGTGAAGGCGCCCATTATGCTGGACTCCACCGACACCGCCGTCCTCGGAGAGGCGCTGAAGCACACCCCTGGCAAAAGCATAATCAACTCTATAAACCTGGAAGACGGGGAAGAGCGGTTCGAGTCGGTGACCCCCCTGGCCCGGAGCTTTGGGGCGGGTCTGGTGGTGGGGTGTATCGACGACGACAAGGAGCAGGCCCAGGCTATCACCCGGGAGCGGAAGCTGGAAATCGCCCAGCGTTCCTACCGGCTCCTAACAGAGAAGTAC
>CAYNJI010000062.1:0-6353 GCA_964397605.1 uncultured Dehalococcoidia bacterium
GAACAGTGAGCGCATCCCAAGAAACCCTCCTCAGGCTGCAAAATCTGAAGATGCACTTCCCCGTAACATCCGGCATCTTCTTCCAGCGCGTTCAGGGTTGGATCAAGGCAGTGGATGGAGTTTCCCTCACCATCAGGCGCGGCGAAACCCTGGGCCTTGTGGGCGAGAGCGGGTGCGGCAAGACTACCCTGGGCCGGTGCGTCCTTCGACTCTATAGGCCCACCGCCGGGCGGGTGGAGTTTGACGGCCAGGACATTACCGAGTTGGGGAACAGAGCCTTGAGGCCCTTCCGACGCCGGATGCAGGTTATCTTCCAGGACCCCTACGCGTCGTTGAACCCGCGTATGACGGCGGGACGAATAATCGGCGAACCCCTCGTCATCCACAAAACAGTCCCCGACAAAGAAGCGCAGCGTCAACGCGTTCTGGAACTGGCGGAAATCGTCGGCTTCCACCCGTCTATGCTCAACCGGTTCCCCCACGAGTTCAGCGGCGGCCAGCGTCAGCGCATAGGCATTGCCCGGGCGTTGGCTCTTAACCCGGAGTTCATCGTGGCAGACGAACCTGTTTCCGCCCTGGACGTATCTATTCAGGCCCAGATAATCAACCTGCTCATGGAACTTCAGCAGCAGCTGGGCCTCACCTACCTGTTCATTGCCCACGACCTTTCGGTGGTGCGCCACATCAGCGACCGGGTGGCCGTGATGTACTTGGGGCGCGTGATGGAGCTGGCCGAAAGCAGCGCCATATACTCTGATCCGACGCATCCTTACACCCAGGCCCTGCTTTCTGCCGTACCCATTCCGGATCCGTCGGTGGAGGCGGCCCGGGAGCCAATCATCCTCCCGGGCGAAACGCCGAGTCCGCTGAATCCACCAAGCGGGTGCGTGTTTCATCCGCGTTGCCCCATTGCGGAGGAGCGGTGTTCCCAAGAGACTCCCGACCTGCGCGAGGTGACTCCCGGCCATTGGACGGCCTGCCTGCTGGCCTCCGGCTACAACGAAGCTCCGCCGGTGGTTGAAGCCGCCGTAAGCGAACCTGACCCAGCGTAGGTCTGAACGAAAGCGCAGCGCCCCCCAACATGTCATTCTGAACGGAGCGCAGCGAAGTGAAGAATCTGCCAATAGCGATTGAAATTAGAAAAATCCCATTTCATTAAGATTTGCTAGCGGTTCGCACAATAGATGTTATGTTACCTACAAGGCCCTTTTTTAGCTTGTTGACATAATAACACCCCATTTTCACTGAAAACTGGCCTTCCTCGAAATCGGTCATTTCTTTCCCCAAACCGAAGCTTACGCACTCGCGCCGCCTGCGGGTCACGTTCGTCTGGCTGCGTGATGGTACAATATCTTCAAGGTTCCAGCGCATCATCGAGGTTAGAAAGTGCCACGCCCAAAATCTTCAATCGTGCTCCTCATCTCCTTCAACGTCCTTGTCCTCGCCGCCGCCATAGTCGGCTGTAACTTCTTTGACCGTGACCCCAGCCCTCCCACCGAAGCTACCGCCCCTCTGCCCGATGAAGCGCCTCAGGAATTCGGCGTACTCTTCGAAGTCTACTCCCACCTCTTGGAAGAGCACTATGACAGAGAAAATCTCACCGCCACTCAGCTGAGCCGTGGCGCTATTCGGGGGATGCTGGAAGCCCTGGATGACGACCACGCAGCCTATCTGGACCCGGAGATCTTCAGCTCGGAACTGGAAAGATTCCGTGGCAGCTTTGAGGGCATCGGCGCCGAGGTAACCATGAAGAACGGCCAAATCGTCGTGGTGGCCCCCATCCCCGACACGCCGGCGGAGGAAGCAGGCATCCGCTCGGGGGACGTCATCCTGGAGGTCAACGGGCAGAGCGTCGAGGGCCTCGGCGTCTACGACGTGGTTGCTCTCATTCGAGGCCCCGGAGGAACGGACGTGGAGCTTCTCGTCCTGCATCCCAACGCCTCTTCGCCCACGTCCATAACCATTACCCGGGGCGTCGTAAAAGTGCCCACCATAGACCTTCGCATCCTCAGCGGGGGTATGGCCCACCTGAAAGTTCAGTTTTTTGGGGAAAACACGGCGGAAGAGTTTGGCAATGCCTTGGAAAGGGCGGAGCGGCTTAAGGCCAAGGGGTTGATTTTAGACCTGCGTAACAACCCGGGCGGGCGTCTGGATACGGTGGTGGCGATGACCAGCCAGTTCTTGGACGAAGGTCTGGTGCTTTATCAGATAGACGGTCGGAGAGTGCGAACCGAGTATCCCGTCAGCGATGGCGACAAGGCGCCGGATCTGCCCATGGTCGTGCTTGTAAATGAGTTCAGCGCCAGCAGCAGCGAAATCATGGCCGGCGCCCTTCGAGATCATGGACGCGCCCGGTTGGTGGGATCCACCACCTTCGGCAAGGGCAGCGTCAACATCCAGCGGCCCCTCAGTGACGGCTCCGGCGTCTATTACAGCATCGCCCGCTGGTTCACTCCCAACGGCACCCTCATCGAGGGAGATGGCATAGAGCCGGATGTGATGGTGGAGGCCGACCACGAGGGCATGGAGGACTTTCCGTTGGACCGAGCCATCGAACTCCTTACAGAAGCAACGGCCTTCAGCGGGTAGATCATGAAACATCGAAGGGAAATAGCCGTCAACCGGCAGGCCTTCTATAACTATGAAGTGCTGGAACGGTTCGAAGCGGGCATACAGCTTACCGGTACCGAAATCAAGTCGATACGCGCCGCCCGCGTTGACCTTCGGGGCGCGCATGCCCGTTTGGAGGACAACGAGTTGTGGCTTCACGGCATGCACGTTGCCCTCTATGATCCCGCCGGTCGCAGCAACCACGACCCGAGGCGGCCCCGCAAGCTCCTGATGCGTAGGAGCGAGATTGACAATATTGGGGGCGATATCTCCCAGAAGGGCCTGACTCTCGTCCCCCTTAAGCTTTATGTAAAGAACCACTGGATTAAAGTCGAACTGGGCCTGGCCAAGGGAAAGCGGCGTTACGACAAGCGCAAGGCAATAATCGAGCGGGACAAAGACCGGGAAGCCCGCCGCGCCCTGCGCCATCTAGTCTAGCCCGGGCTACTGCCCAACCCCACTGACATGCGTCCCTTGCCTGAACTCCCCAACCCCTGCTAACCTCCCTCAACTAACCCATGCACGTTAACAAAACCATGACCACCGACGCCTCCAAAGACGATTCGTTTGCCCTGCTTTTTTGAAACGAGTCCCACGCCTGAAACGAATAATTTCAGGCACGAATTGATACCGAGTCGATTACCAAGTCGAATCCCTTTCACGCCTGACCTCGCCAAAACGAAACCATTCGAACTGCCCACTATCCACCGCCTACTGTGCCACCGACCCTAGACAATTTGCATATCGTAGCGGATAATAAATAAAGGACATGGGGACGCGTGGTTTCGACAGGGAAACGTCCTGGAAGAATTGCAGGTCGGGGCGCCGTCATCACCTCGTCAACAAGGCGGCAAAAAAGTAACTGGCGAAAGAGAATTTGCTCTAGCAGTCTAGGTATCTAGACTGCTCGTCTGCCCCCGCTAACCCCGGATGCGGGAAGTAGGCGCCATAAGCCCGGGGTGCTGCCATCTCCACGCCGGTTAAAGATGGCCTAAGACAAACCGGTTGGCCCTTTGAAACTTTGCCGGTAGAGGGTCAAGGGAGCGACAATAAAGTACCGGATAAGCCTGTAGAACATTCTTGCCAGACTTCTCCTGGACGGGGAGTTCGACCCTCCCCCGTCTCCACCATTTCACAACCCGCTTCACTCCTCCATTGCTCTTGCCCTGCCCTTGTAATATCATCGCACCCGCAGCCTATTGATGCACAGACGGCCCTGCCGGAAGCGTTAGCTTCGCAACGGTGCGATATTTCAGCTGGAGTAGCCTCTATCTGATATGCAGCAAAGCCTTACACCCAACGCCACCCTTCCGAGCTTCGACGGCTCGACTTCGGCCAACCACACCGACGCCATGTTGCAGGACCTTGAGGTCTCGGAGTTTGGCCTCTCCCCGGAACCATCCCCCACCGCAGTTATAGACGTCGGCTCCGGTTCCGCTCGGGCGGTGGTCATGCAGGTTAACCAGGGCGGCGGCATAGAGATAATTGCCCAGCAGCGGATAAACCTGAACCTGATGAGTCACCTCACGTGCCATGGTGCCTTGGACGACGAAAGCGCTGCCTCCACCGTCGAGGCGGTAGAAGACTTCGTTCAGCTTGCCAAGGGCTATGGAATCAGCTGCATCCACGCCGTTGGCACCGCCGCCTTGCGGGAATCCCGCAACGCCCTGGAGGTGACTGGCGCCATCGCCCGCCGCTTTGGCGTAACACTGCGGGTCATCGACGGCTACGAGGAGGCGGCCTACTGCTTCCTTGGGTCAGTCCACGGCCTGCCCGTCTCGAAAGGGCTGATGGCAGACTTGGGCGGCGGCAGCATGGAGGTTGTCGAGTTCGCCGATAGGTCCATGAAGACCCTCCACAGCCTGCCCTTGGGCAGCCTTCGTATCGCCAACAGCTTCCGGCTCACTCAACGAGCGGCGGCGGAAGACGTCGCAGCCGCTCACCGGTACGCCCTAGAATCCCTTAAGCTGGCCAAGGTTCCGGCGTTGGCGCCCCACGGAGAGTTGGTGGGGTCCGGCGGCTCCATGCGCCTTTTTGCCAAACTGGACCGCCGGCATAGGCATCATCCGGTGAAGAAGATTCATGGTTACTGCATTAGCCGCCGCGCCTTGGAGAACCTGGTGAACGCCCTTACGGAAACCGCTCTGGAGGAGCGGGCGCAGATTCCGGGGATGAACCCGGAGCGCACTCACTCCATCGTAGGCGGCGCGATGGTTGCCCTGGCCCTCCTGGAGCACGCGGGCGCCCAAAGGATTATGTTATCTGGACAGGGCTTGCGAGAAGGGTTGGCGCGAAATCCCCATGACTTGTCCATGGAGCGCGGCATCACCCTGCCGCCAACGTCCATGGTGCGCCTGAACACCCTGAGCGACCTCAGTCAACGCTTCGCCCCTCGCTATTCCCGCCGCGGACCGCGAAGGTCTGATCTTGCGCGCAGAATTGCCGAGGCGGCGTGGTGCGGGAAGGCTTCGCTCCTTGCCTCTTCCCTACAATGCGCTGCGTTCCTGCTGGACGTGGGCAGCGCCATAGACTTCTACAACCGGCTGAACCGCACGTCCTCCCTGGTGGTTGCTTCGGACCTGCCGGGGTTCAGCCACCGTGAGTCTGCCCAGATAACCGCCATACTGCTGGCGGCGGAGCGGGGACGGCTGCCTCGCAAGTATCGCCGCAGTTCTCTACTTTCTCAGGACGACCGGGAGCGCATAGGCCAGGCCGCCGTCATTCTGCTGACAGCCGACGAACTGGAACGGCGGCTGCCCCCCGATCTCTCCGCCGACGCCGTAGAGATATCCTCCACCGACGGCGGCCTGTATGTTTCCACTCCGGCCTGGTCCAAGAAGGCTGGCCGCGTCATCTGTGACCGCTGGCAGCAGGAATTCGGACAGCCTATCTTCGTCCGGTGGGTGAGCCATGAATAAATCCGACTTAAACGCTAACTTCCCCATGGGAACCAGTTTCGGCGACCATCCTTACGACGGCAAGTATCCTGGGCGGCTGATAATCGTGGAGGGCATCGACGGTTCCGGCAAGAGCACCCAGATTGACCTGCTGGGCAAGTGGCTCACCAGCCTTGGCTACGTGACCGTCTTCACCGAGTGGAATTCTTCGCCCATTGTCCGACGCACCACCAAGCGGGGCAAAGACCAGCGCCTGCTCACGCCGATGTCCTTCAGCCTCATCCACGCCGCCGACTTCGCCAATCGCGTCTATACGCAGATACTGCCAGCTCTTAAGTCGGGCACGGTGGTGCTGGCTGACCGTTATGTCTACACCGCATTCGCTCGAGACGCGGCGAGGGGCGTTAACCGCAACTGGCTCCGGCGCATCTACTCCTTCGCCGTGCAGCCCTCTCTCGCCCTCTATTTCAAGGTGCCCCTGGAAGAGTCTATTCGGCGAATAGTCGCCGGCCGGGAGTCCATCGGCTACTACGAATCAGGCCAGGACCTGGATCTTGCGCCCAGCCGGGAGAACTCCTTCAGAGCGTTCCAACAGAGGCTTCTGGACGAATACGACCAGCTCAGCGAGGAGTTTGGACTTGTAGCCGTCGACGCCACGGCTACCATCTCCAAGCAGCAACAGTTGATCCGAGAGTACGTGAAGCCCCTGCTGCCGGGCCTCATGGAGATTCACGGGCACAACCTGCCGGAGGCCCTAAGCAGCGCCGGACTCACTGGGCGTTACATTCACCGATCCGGCTCCCGCAAAATACCGGAAGCGTCGGGCAGACCCGATGGCTAGCCCGG
>CAYNJI010000063.1:0-275 GCA_964397605.1 uncultured Dehalococcoidia bacterium
TCCCTGAGTCAGAGATGATTTCCGCCCTCATGGCCGAGGTAGAAAGCCTCTAGGCGAAGGGCTGGGCCAAAAACGTTCAGGGGAAAAGTAGGGGCGTCCCTCGTGGGCGCCAGTCCCACAGCCACCCATTTTTCCCGCGAAGAGCCTGCCCTCGTGAAGACGGGGGCGGGAATCCATCTTTCTTCCGTCCCCCTCCGTTGTCCTCGCGGATGCGGGGACCCATCCCCTCTTCCATCACCCGCACGTCACTCTGAACGTAGCGGAACGAAGTGGAG
>CAYNJI010000063.1:285-6348 GCA_964397605.1 uncultured Dehalococcoidia bacterium
GGAGCGGTTAGACCCCCCCAAACGGCGGCGGTCCAGCCTAATTCCGCCCCAACACCATGTGAAATTCCAACGCGCTGATTCGCCGCCCCCGCCGAATGGATGCAACGGCGTACTCGATGCACATCCGCGCAAATCCGGGATACTTCAGGACAGCAGATCCCACGATCACCTTCGGCTCGAATTCATCGGGGTCTACCTCGAGCCGGTCGGTATTCTTGCGGTCGACAACCAAAGAGACCGGCTTACCCACCATGGTCTCAATCTTGGCTTTCATCTTCTGTAGGAACTCTTTGTCTTCCATGTCGCCAATCTGTAGAAGTATGGGCAACTCGCCCTTAAGAAACGATTATAGCACAGGGGGTTGCTCAACAATCCGCCACACTCTGGCTTTGCATAGCTGTGTGGAATCTCTTAACACATCGTCCCTCCCCGCGAATTCTGATGCGAATGCCTTGGAAAAGATATGAGTTGCGTCTATAGCAGCGTTAACATTATCTTAAGCTATTGAGCATTTGTGGACTGACGTCCCCTCATAACTGCGTCAACCTTTGATTGAAGGCGATTTCCTCTGCCCTCCATTACTTGCCTAGCAATGCTTTTGAAATTAGCGCCTAGTTCAACCTCACGCTCAGTAAGGCTAATGCTGAGCAGTTCCCCAAAATGCCTCTTAATGAGTTCGTAGTCATTCATTTTTGAATACTCGAGTTCCGCCAAGTAGGCACTTTCTGGGAAAAACTCCTTTTCCAATGCGACCAATGCATTTATTTGATCGTCAAGTATCTGCGCCCCTTTTTTCGGCCTATACCTTTTTATAACATAGGGTTTAAAGCCTTCAAAGATAATGGGTTCAAGTTGGTCCATCAATGAGTCCCTACCCACTGGACCGGCTGAACCGAAGGCAATCCTTTGTGCCAAGTGTAAGAACAAAATATAAGACTGTTCGAAAACGGGAAGTCCAACTTCTGGTCCGAGACTGCAATCCAAGTCGATGGAGTCAAGAATGTGGTCAGATACGTGGGCAGCCTCAACCGTCAAATAGGCACACAGTTCTATGATTTCTGACGATAATTCACCTTACGTGTCGCAATCTCGAGTATCCCTGCCAAAAATTGAGATAGTAGTTCGAAATGCCGCGTCAAACTTGTGAGGATCCTCAGCGGCCATTTTGCCTTGATTATGGCAAGTACATGAGCATAGTATCTCTATCTTGCCCTGAAGAGACGGGACGTCTATTCCAATCTGGTTCAGGGTGAGGGCATTATCAAACCGGTATCCTGAACAAAGGGAATGCGTAAAGCGACCTTGGCACCACGATTGGCCGTGGATTCCTGGATCGTGTTTCATGGAACTACCTAATTCTGTTTAAGGGGCCCTGCGGGGATGACTACTTGGGTTGCGGCAGCTAACCGCTAGCAACGCCCTCAAGCAAAATCTCCGCCACCCGCCTCGGTTGGGCCACGGGCGCCATGTGCCCCGACCCTATCTCCACTACCTTGGCCTTGACCAACCTCGAAGCATACTCTCGCTGCCGTTTAGCAGACAAAAACTTGTCGTTAGTCAGGACAACGTAGGTCAACTCGACGTGCTCGGGGAATTCGAGCGCGGTCATCGGGGTTACCCAGGGCTGGTACGGGTCCGGCACGAGCCTTCCCGTCCGAATGGACGCTTCCGCCGCCCCAACGTCGTTGTACAAGCTCCTCGCCAGAAGCGGATTGAGAGGCTTGAATCCCTTTTCCGAAAGCCTGAAGACTCCGGCGGACTTCCTGGTCAGGAAAGATAGTTCACCAATGGGCTGCGCTCCTTCCTTGGGCAGCATTCCCCCAATGAAGACTATCCTGCTCAGTGTACTCCCGAGGGCCTTGGCCACCTGAGGCATAAAAGTGGCGGCGAAAGAGTGCGCCACCAGCGTCACGTTGTCCAGCAGGTTGACTCGCGGTGGCGTCACCGCGGCGTTGACGTAGTAGTCGACGGTGATGCGGCTGATGTCGAAGGACCGACGGGAACCGTGGCCTGGCAAGTCTACGGCGGTTATGTCGCCTAAGTTCGAGCTTTCGCTGGAGTTTCGGAGATGACGCGTAACGTCGTCCCACATAGATGCGTTGTGCCATTGGCCGTGAACTAATAGAAAGTTGGTCATATCTCTCGCAAAGCTGCTTGGGTTGCGGTCAAAAGTTGGCTGTCCTGGTGCGGCAGAACAGTGCGCGGGTCCATCAAGACCTGCTCGTTTTCGATGCGGGCCACCACGGGCATGGATTGCTCCCGCAGCCGAGCGGCAAGGGCCGACGCCCCGCCGGGAACGTTGCCACACGGGACGCACAGGGCCCAGGAGTCGAGGGACTCGCCGGGAAGGCTCCCGCCGCCGATGGTCGACTTTGCCGGCTGAACAGTCGAACCCGCGCCGAGGGTTGCGGCCCACGATGTTGCTCTTTCGCGGACCTCTTCGCTGGATGCGGAAATCATGCGCCAGACGGGAATGGCTTGCAGCGCCTCTTCTTTCATATAGTGCAGCAGGGTTGCGGTGGTGGCCGCGCGACGCGTCTTTTCTATGCTAAAGGCGCGTGCCAAGGGGTGTCTCGCCAGCAAGTCCACCATATCCTTTGCGCCTACTACGATGCCCCCCTGCGGACCTCCCAGCAGCTTGTCCCCGGAGAAGAAGACCAGGTCGGCCCCTGCCTTAACGCTGTCCTGCGGTCTCGGTTCGTAGGACAGGGCGAAGGGTCTCGTGTCGAGAAGGCATCCACTGCCAACGTCGTGAAGCACGGGAACGTTGTGTCTTCGACCCACCTCAACCAACTCCTCAATGTCGGGCGCATGAGTGAAGCCAACTATCTTGAAGTTGCTCGCGTGGACTTTCAGCAGCGCCCCGGTGTTCTCCGTGATGGCCGCCTCGTAGTCGCGGGCGTAGGTCCGATTGGTCGTCCCCACCTCCACCAGGGTTGCGCCGCTCTGCTCCAGCACGTCCGGAATTCGGAAGCCGCCCCCTATCTCCACCGCCTCGCCGCGGGATACGATGACCTCTTTCCCAGCGGCAACGGCCGAGAGGCCCAGAAGTACGGCGGCGGCATTGTTATTGACCAGAAGAGATGCCTCCGCGCCCGTCAGATGGTTCAGCAGCCGTTGGAGGTGGGCCTGCCTCGAACCCCGACGGCCTGACTCCAGGTCGATTTCCAGGTTGCTGTACCCCGCGGCAGCGGCGTTCATAGCGGCTGATGCTTCCAGGCTGAGCGGCGCCCTACCCAGGTTGGTATGAATGACGACGCCCGTGGCGTTGATGACCGGCGTCGGCTGAATCCGGCCCATCCCTCGCACACGCTGAGCAGCTTGCTGTGCTATCTCTTGCAGCGCAGGCGCCGCCCGGCCATTTAGAGCTTGGACGCGCGCCTGCTGGATACACTCCCGAACGGCGTCGACCAGCCAGGAATGGCTATACTCGCCAGAAAGCGCCTTCAGGGGTTCCGAAGCAAGCACCCGTTCGACGCTAGGAAGGTTTCTCAGGGGTGATGTCATTCGTCAGACTAATACTCGGCCCAGTGAAGCGTCCTTGTGTTTCGCTCGATGCGCCGGAAAGCCTCGGCGAACGGCAAACCAACCCGCTTCCCGATATTCTGCGCCCGCAGACGCGTTCGCTCCCGCAGACGCTCCGGCTCCCTCATCTGGCTCACGTGTCTGCTCAACGAAAGCGCCTTGGCGTCCACCGTGTCGGAAATATCCACGTAGGTATCCGGCCGCTCGCTGCCCCACATATAGATTTCGCTAACCTGGTGAGGCTCCAAGCCCTCCTCACTGATCTGCTCCGGGAACGGGTGAGGACTCCAGGCGTAGGTGAAAACGGCGTCCAGGGCCACCATGCCGCTCACCCGGTGGTCCCTGTGAGTGTGAGAGGTGGTGCGGAAGGGGTCGATGCACATGACCGCCTCCGGCTTGTGACGCCGGATTTCTCGGACCACCTGGGCGCGAAGCTCCAGCGTATCCTCCAACTCGCCGTCGGGGTGCCGCAAGAAGACTACGCTTTCGACGCCGAGGACCTTCGCTGCGTTGAGCTGCTCTTTCTCCCGAATGGTGGCCAAGGCGGGCGACGTCATCGCCGGGTCGCTGGAGCCTTTGTCGCCGTGGGTGCACAGCACGTAGACGGCCTTGGCGCCCTGTTTCGTCCACAGGCCGACGGAGCCGCCGCAGCCCCCCTCGGCATCGTCCTGATGGGGGGTCACTAGAAGAACGGAACGTGGCGCCTTGTTCATTCGGGGAAACTCCTAAGCTGGAATAGCTTTCAGATGATACGGAATTGGCTGCGCCGGGGCAAGAGCATCATTCCCCCACTCGCTCCCCATCATGACACCCCACCGCACCATCCTAGGGTCGATTCGCGGACCGCCCTTCCCTCCCTCTCACGTCTCCCGTAGGGGCGACCCTTGTGGTCGCCCGTCCCCTTCCGCGTCTGAAAATTCCTTCCCCCTTGATGGGGGAAGGTTGGAGCCTGCCCTCGTGAAGACGGGGGATGGGGGTGAATCCCGCGCCCAACGAAATTCTCCCCCGTATGGGCGGTCCGGGAATCGCCCGTGGGGTTGGCACTAGACTCTCCCGCTACCACCCCAGCGCGTAGCCGTCCCGACGAGGGTCCGCCCCTCCGTGGAGCGCACCCTGGTCGGTGTCTACCTGAATCATCATCTCGCTACCCGTCCCCTCCCAGTCGCCAATTATGTTAAGTTCGTGCCCTCGCTTCTCCAACGCCCGCCGCACATGCGGAGAGAACCGACCTTCCAGCCACAACTCGTCGTCGCACGTATGCGGATAGGTGGATTCCGTGGGGTTCTGTAGATGCCTCCACCGTGGGGCTTCCACCGCCTCGGCAACGGTCATACCGAAGTCCAGTACGTGCGTGATGACCTGCATGTTTGTCTGCACCTGCGTGTCCGCGCCGGGTGTGCCGCAGACCAGCGCCAGCTGCCGGCCCTCGTCACTCTGGCGAAACACCATCACCGGATTCATCGTGTGCCGCACCCGCTTGCCGGGCTGCAGGCAGTCCACGTGGTCTTCCTCCAGGTGCCAGTAGCTCATCCGGTTGTTGAGAAGGATGCCCGTGCCCGCAGCGACTAAGCTGGAGCCAAAGGCGCTCTGCAGGCTCTGAAGCTGCGACACTGCGTTCCCCCAACGGTCGACAATCACGAAGCAGGTGGTGTCTTCCATCGGTCTGCCCACGCGATTGACGGCCCGAGGCGCAGGACTCGGGGGGTTCTGGTATCGCCACGGGTCGCCGGCCCCAACTTCGAGGGCGGCGCGGTCGAGGTCAATTGATTCCGCCCGATGACGGGCATATTCCTTGGACAGCAGGCCGGGGATGGGAACGTCCACGTATTCCGGGTCCGCCAGGTACGCCTCCCTGTCCGCAAACGCCAGCTTCTTCGCCTCCGCCATCAGGTGAACGCTCTCGGGAGTGTTGCATCCCATCGACTTCAGGTCAAAGCGTTCCACCAGGTTCAACTCCTGCAAAAGCACGTGTCCGCTAGAGTTGGGCGGCGCCTCGTGCACCGAGTAGCCCCGATATCCTGTCGAGATAGAGTCCTGCCATCGTACCTGAAAGTCCGCCAGGTCCTTCATTGTGAGAAGTCCACCCTGCTCCTCGACGAACCGGGAAACAGCCTGGGCGATTTCCCCTTCATAGAAGACACCCGAACCCTCTTGCGCGATCTTCTGGAAGGTGCGGGCCAAGTCCTTCTGATAGAGAATTTCGCCCGCCCTTAGGGGACTCCCGTCCCTCGTAAATATCGCCGCGGATGTTGGAAACTGGCACAGCAACTCATCAGCGGCGATAGCGTTGGCGACGGTATGACTAACGGGGAATCCCTCCTCAGCCAATTCCACGGCGGGTTCGAGTACCTCCGAAAGGGACAGAACGCCATACCGTTCATGGGCTTCCGTCCACCCTCTCAGCAAGCCCGGTACGGACATCGAAAGGATACCTTTGAGGGGGATGCCCTCCGGCAGGTATCGCTCACGGGTGGCAGCGTAGGGGGCAGGCCCGGTGGCATTGACCACCTTCACCGTGTCGTCGGAGCGGGTGTAGAC
>CAYNJI010000064.1:0-1895 GCA_964397605.1 uncultured Dehalococcoidia bacterium
TCGAAGGCCTTTAGGACTATTCGTATCTTCTGGGAAGTTGTGCTTTGTGCTGCTGCTTGTCTTACCATATAATGCTCTGCTAACGCTTAAGGATGTCCTGAAGATGGCCGCTGGGAATGGGCTGATAGTACTTGAACTCCATGGTATGTGACGCACGCCCCTGGGTAATGGAGCGCAGGATACCGGCATATCGGAAGGATTCCGCCAGGGGAACCAGGACGCGAATCTGCTGGATGGCCTCGCCTCCCTCGATGGTCTGGATCTGGGCTCGGCGGGAGTTTAGGTCGCCCAGGACTGATCCCAGGAACTCGGCAGGGGTAACCACTTCCATCTCCATGATTGGTTCTAGAAGGATGGGCTTGCCCTTTCTGTAAGCTTCCCGGAAAGCCATGGAGCCGGCGGCCCGGAAGGCGATCTCGGAGGAGTCAACGGGGTGGAAGCCGCCGTCCACCAGGGAGACCTTCATGTCTACCACCTGGTAGCCGGCTACTGAGCCGTTTTCGGCGGCCTGCATGACACCCTGTTCCACGGGCCTGATGAATTGCTGGGGAATGGTGCCGCCTTTGATGCGATTCTCAAATATAAGCCCTTCGCCTCGGTCCAGCGGTTCCATTTCCAGCACAACGTCTCCGTACTGACCGTGGCCGCCGGTCTGCCGGACGAAGCGGCCCTGTGCGCGGGTTGGAATGGTGACGGTCTCGCGGTAGGAGACCTTCGGCTGGCCCACGTTGGCTCCGACGCCGAACTCACGTCGGAGTCGGTCGACGAAGACCTCCAGATGAAGCTCGCCCATGCCGGAAATGACCGTCTGGCCCGTTTCATCGTCGTGGCGCACGAGGAACGTGGGGTCTTCTTCCACCAGCTTCCCGATGGATTCCATGAGTTTGTCCCTGTCTGCCTGGGTTATGGGCTCGATGGCCAGGGAGATAACGGGGGCGGGGAAGGTTGGGGGTTCCAGAATAACGGGGTAGTCCTGGTCGCAAATAGTGTCGCCGGTAAAGGTGTTCTTGAGGCCGATTGCAGCGGCGATATGACCGGAGCCGATTTCGTCAACCTCTCGCCGGTGGTTGGCGTGCATCTGGAGAAGACGGCCCAAGCGCTCTCGTCGGCCCTTGGTGGCGTTGTAGACCATGGCTCCGGACTTAACGGTGCCGGAGTAGATCCGAAGATAGACGAGCCGGCCCACGTAGGGGTCGGTGATTACTTTCATTGCGAGGGCGGAGAAGGGCGCGTTGGGGTGGGCAGGGCGCACCTCCACTTCATCGGTCTCGGGGTTGGCGCCCTCAACAGGAGGCACGTCGCCGGGGGAGGGCAGATAGTCCAAAACAGCGTCTAGGAGGGGCTGGATGCCGTAAGTCCTGAGGGCGCTGCCGCAAAGGACTGGTACGATCCGTCGGGCGATGGTTGCCTTGCGTAGGGCGTTCTTCAGGTCGTCGACGGGGATGTCTTCGCCCTCCAGGTACCGGATCATGAGGGCGTCTTCCGTTTCCACGATGCGCTCTATCATGGCGTCCCGGTAACGGCGGAAGTCCTCCACGTGTTCGGAAGGGATGGGCCCTTCTTCGAAACTGGGGCCGCCGTTCCGGAAGTAGTAGGCCCGCTCTCTCATAAGGTCCAAGACGCCTTCGAACTCGGCCTCTTGGCCCATGGGCATCTGGACGGCTAGGGGGTTGGCTTTTAGTCGATGTCGCATGGAGCGGATGGTGCGCTCAAAATCGGCGCCCACCCGGTCCATTTTGTTGACGAAGCAGATGCGGGGCACGTGATACTTGTCGGCCTGGCGCCAGACTGTCTCGGATTGGGGCTGAACGCCGGCGACGGAATCGAGAACTACTACGCCGCCGTCGAGGACCCGGACATCGGGATGGCCGTTCATGACCGCGGCGACCCAGTAG
>CAYNJI010000064.1:1905-6000 GCA_964397605.1 uncultured Dehalococcoidia bacterium
CCACGTGGCCGGGAGTGTCAATGACGTTGATCTGGTAGTCCTTCCACAGGATAGTGGTGGCGGCGGCGGTGATGGTAATGCCGCGCTCGCGCTCCTGGGGCATCCAGTCCATAACGGCGGTGCCGAGGTCTACCTGGCCTATCTTGTAGGTACGGCCGGTAACGAAGAGCACACGCTCGGTAACCGTGGTCTTACCGGCGTCAATGTGTGCGATGAATCCGATATTTCGGACCCTGTTTATAGGGAGAGGATTAGACATGGCGTGAGGCTTCCGGCCTGGGCTGTTGGCGACTTCCCCCTACCACCTGTAGTGTACGAAGGCGCGGTTGGCGTCTGCCATTCTGTGCAGGTCTTCTTTGCGTTTGACTGCGGTTCCCTCGGCGCGGGCGGCGTCCATGAGCTCGAGAGCGAGACGCCTTCGCATGGGCATGTTGCGGCGGGCGCGGGCAGCGGTGATGAGCCACCGCATGGCGAGAGCCTCGCTGCGATTAGAGGGAACGTCAATGGGGACCTGGTAGGTGGCGCCGCCGACGCGGCGGGGCTTCACCTCCAGTAGGGGTTTGGTGTTCTCCAGGGCCTTGTTGAAAACGTCCATAGGTTCGCGCCTGGTCTCTTGGGCGACCGTGTCCAGCGCCCCGTAGACGATACGCTGGGCAAGAGTCTTCTTGCCACGTGTCATTACTCGGTTGATGAAGCGGGAAAGCTCCACGCTGTTGAAGCGGGCATCTGGAGGACAGATTCTAGGTACGGCGCGTCTTCTGCGTGACATGGTGAGCTACCTCTGCCGTGGCTTGGAGGAGCCGTACTTGCTGCGCCCGCGCATGCGACCTTCTACGCCTTCACAGTCGAGGGTGCCGCGAACCACGTGGTAACGAACGCCGGGAAGGTCTTTGACCCGGCCGCCGCGAATCATCACGACGGAATGCTCCTGGAGGTTATGGCCTTCCCCGGGAATGTAGGCGGTAACTTCAAAGCCGTTGGTCAGCCGCACTCGGGCAATCTTGCGGAGGGCGGAGTTGGGCTTTTTGGGCGTCATAGTTCTAACCTGCACACATACGCCCCTTCTTTGAGGGGCGCCCTTGCTCCAGATTACCTTGTTCTTCAAGGCATTATGGATCCAATGCATAGCAGGCGACTTAGACTTCTTGCGGGCCTTTACGCGGCCCTTTCGCACTAGTTGGTTTATGGTAGGCACAAATATACCTCGTTATCCGGATGGACAGTTTGGCATTCTACAGATATTCCAAGCAGGTGTCAACTTGCTGGGAAGGGGTTTTCGAAGCGGGTAAGGCGGGGGTTGGACACGGCGTTGATGTTGGTCCGATAGCTTGAAGGGATGGCGAAGCCGTTGACAAGTTGGCTTCATTCCTGATACGGTGGCGCTACAGTTTATCCTGAGTGGCAGGAGAGTCCATTATGCTTGAGATTACGGACATTGCGGCGGAGAAGATCAGAGAAGTGTTGGAGGAGGAGGGGAAGCAGGATGCGCCCCTGCGGGTGATCGCGCTGCCCGACGGTCATGGCGGCGTACAGTATATGCTGACGCTGGAGGACGATAATCAGCCGGACGATACGTCTCTGGATAGGAGCGGCATAAGGTTCCTGGTGGACACGGACAGTGCGCCCTTCTTGGAGAAGGCGACAATCGACTTCGTAGAAGACCTGACCAGGGTGGGGTTCCTGATAACGAACCCGGACTTTCCTTCCGCGGGCGGATGTGGTTCAGGAAGTTGTGGCTGCGGCAGTGGCGGCGGCGGCGGATGTGGCAGTGGCGGCGGCGGTCGTGGCTGCGGCGCTGGCGGCGGTCACTAGACAGTTACGTTAGCTTGAATTCGAAGGGGGCGGCCTTTTGAGCCGCCCCCTTTTTGTTGAAGTTTAGGCCAAGAATCAGGCGCCCGGGAGGATCCCCCCCACGAGGGATGGGGAGTTACTCTCCTTCGGTTATGTATTTGTAAGCGGAGAGGGCCGCGGTTATGCCGTCGCCAACGGCGTTGCCCAGCTGCCGGTCAGAGTTAACCCGGATGTCTCCACAGGCGTAGACGCCGGGAATCTCGGTAGTCATAGAGATGTCGGTATAGACATGGCCAAACTCGTCCATGGGTACGTGTCCTTTCAAGAAGCCGCTGTTGGACTCGAAGCCAATGTAGATGAAGGCGCCCGCGGCGGGGAATTTGTAGACTTCCTGGGTCTTGAGGTTCCGCACTAGGGCGTGGTCCAAGTCCGGCTCGCCCTGAAACTCCTCCACTACGTGGCTCCATAGGAAGTCTATCTTTGGGTTCGCGAATGAGCGTTCCTGAAGAATCTGGCTGGCGCGCAGTTGGTCCCTACGGTGGATCACCGTGACCTTGTTGACGATGCCGGAAAGGTACCCTCCCTCGTCAAGGGCAGCGTCGCCGCCGCCCACAACGACGACGTCTTGGTCGCGGAAGAAGTTGCCGTCGCAGACGGCGCAGTAGGAGACGCCGCGGCCGGAGAGCTTGTCCTCGCCGGGAACGCCCAGCTTCTTGTGAGAGCCGCCGCCGGCGATGATTATGGTCTTGCCGACGTAGGAGCCTTCCGAGGTGTGGACCAGCTTGAGGGGCTGGTCCAGGTTCTCGACGCCCTCAACTTCTTCATAGCGCATTTCTGCGCCGAACCGCCGGGTCTGTTGCTCCATCATAATGGACAACTCCGGGCCTCGGATGCCTTCGGGGAAGCCTGGGTAGTTTTCAATCATGTCGGTAACCAGGATCTGCCCCCCGTAGCCAAGCCGCTCCAGTATCAGGGTCTTCTGCATGGCCCTGGTGGAATATAGGCCGGCACTAAGGCCTGCGGCCCCGCCGCCTAGGATGATAACGTCGAACTGCTCCATGATTTTATCCCTCTGTGTAGATTTGTTAGACCCAGCTTCTCGACTGGGCGCGCTTGAAATAGTCGGCGGTCAGCGCCAGGCCTTCGTCCAGGCTGGTCTTGGGCCGCCATCCCATCTCTCTGAGAGATTTTTCCGAGTTTAGGCTTATTTTCTGTACTTCGCCCAGCCTGGCGGGTGACCGGAGGTAGGATTTGCGAAATCGGTAGAGGTTACTGAGTTTTTCGAAGATGAAGTTGACGGAAGCGCTGTGTCCGGTGCCGATGTTGTAGGCGCCTGTGACGTTTTCGTCGATGGCCAGCAGGTTTGCGTCTACTACGTCTTGGACGTACACGAAGTCGCGCTCCTGATCGCCCAATCCGAAAATGACGGGCTGCCTTCCTTCCAGCATGGCCTGAGAGAAGATGGCTATAACGCCGGCCTCGCCGTGGGGGTCCTGGCGGGGCCCGTAAACGTTGCCGTAGCGAAGAGCGGCGTAATTCAGCATGAACATCTTGTTATAGAGCTCGAGGTACTTTTCGCAGACGGACTTGGAGAGGCCGTAGGGCGAGAGGGGCCGGATGGGGTGGTCTTCGTTGCAGGGAACGTAGTCGGGATCGCCATAGAGGGCGCCACCGGTGGAGGAGTAGATGAACTTCTCCACGCCATGTCGCCGTGAGGCCTCCATGAGCTTGAGGGTGCCAAGGATATTGGCTTCGGCATCCAGGAGGGGGTTCCTCATGGAGGTGGAAACGCTGACCTGGGCGGCGAGGTGGAAGACCAGCTGGGGATTCTCCCGGCTGAAAGTTTCATTCAGATTGGCCTCGTTGATATCCGAGTGGTGGAAGTTGATGCGGTTAGGTAGGTTGGCTAGCCTGCCGGAACTGAGGTCGTCCAGCACGACTACCCGATGTCCAAGCTCAAGGAGCCTGTCAACGAGGTGGGAGCCGATGAAACCGGCGCCGCCTGTGACGAGAACCGTCTTCGGGCTTACCAACCCTCTCGCATACTCCTCAATCTTCTGACCCGGTCGGCAATGGGCGGGTGAGTGGAGAAGAGTCGCATCATGCCTTGTCCGTTAAGGAAGCTCATGGACTTGCCATGCAATGGTTCCACGATATAGAGGTGAGCGACGGCCTGGTTGGCTTCCATGGGGACGCGCTTGGACCAGGTTTCCAGTTTCTCGAGCCCGTCGGCCAGGGCCCAGGGATTGCCGGAAGTCTTTGCGCCGGTGGCGTCGGCTTGGAATTCCCGGGTCCGGGAGACTG
>CAYNJI010000064.1:6029-6327 GCA_964397605.1 uncultured Dehalococcoidia bacterium
CATGGCGGAGGCCGCGGTGGCGACCATTGTCATTATTAGGGTGGCTCTGTTGCCGACGTGGGCCAGTTCGTGAGCTATGACGCCGCCCAATTCTTCTCGGGTCAGCAGCTGGATGATGCCGGTGGTGGCGGCGATGCTAGCTTTCTTGGGGCTTCTGCCGGTGGCAAACGCGTTAGGGGAGTCGTTCTGGATGATGTAGACCTTGGGCTTGGGAATTTGGGCGCGCGTGACCTGGTCGTCCACTATCATGTGGAGGTCCGGGGCGTCTTCGGGCGAAACCTCGTGAGCGCCGGTCATT
>CAYNJI010000065.1:0-6018 GCA_964397605.1 uncultured Dehalococcoidia bacterium
CTTCGATGGTGACGGCGCCGCAACCTGGGAGGAGTTCGGACGTCAGCGCACCGCCACCCCGGGCGCCGGATAGCTCACTGTCCATCTCAGTCAACCCTTTTCGGCGTAATGGGCAGCGGCAGGGGAGCCGGTGACGACTGGTCGTTCTTGTTGGCCATTAGGGCCCCTGATATAATGAGTTGTCCCAACGCTATCAGGAAGCCGCCACAGGGAATGACTAGAAACACCGCCCCCGAAGCCCTCAAGCAAAAGCTCCCCGGTTCTTCGCGCCGTTATCAACGTATCGTCGTGAAGGCGGGCACCGGCGTTCTGACGGGGGGGAGCGACACCCTGCACGCACCCACAATGGAGTCGCTGGTGGCCCAGATAGGCGATCTCTACGGACAAGGCAAAGAGATGCTGCTGGTCACGTCAGGGGCCATCGCCGCCGGCATGAAGTCCCTGGGCGTTGCCGAGCAGGCCCGCCACGTCCCCTTCCGCCAGGTGCTGGCCGCCGTGGGCCAAACCCATCTGATGCATGCCTACAGTTCTCTGTTCGAGCCGCTGGAAATCCCCGTGGCCCAGGTGCTCCTCACCCGTAGGGACCTGGAGGACCGGCAGGGATATCTGAACGTGCGAAACACGATCCTTTCCTTGCTGCAGCGTCGCGTGATACCCATCATCAACGAGAACGACGTGGTGGCGGTGGACGAAATAGGCCCGGTCTTTGGGGACAACGACACGCTCTCCGCTCTGGTTGCCAATCTGGTTGACGCGGACCTGCTGCTGGTGTTGACGGACATGGACGGCCTGTTTACCGCCGACCCCCGCCGGAACCCCAACGCAACGTTGATTCCAAGAGTAGAGCGCATCGACTCCTATATCGAATCCCTGGCCGGAAAACACGTCAGCACCTGGTCAAGGGGTGGGATGTCCTCCAAGCTGAAGGCATGCAAGCTGGCGACACGCTCCGGCGTACCGGCGGTGATTTGCAACGGGCGTCTGTCCAACGTGGTGTGCCGGGTAGCGGGCGGCGAGGCCGTCGGCACCTACTTCGCCACGTCGGTGAGCAAGATGGAGAGCCGCAAGCGGTGGATGCTGAGCGGACTGGCGCTTCACGGGGACATCATCGTGGACGAAGGGGCTGAAGCCTCCCTGCGTCGGCGGCACGGCAGCCTCCTGCCGGTGGGGGTGAAGGAAGTAAACGGCCCGTTCCAGCGGGGCGATATAGTTTACATAAGCAACTTAGAAAAGGAGCGGTTCGCCTGTGGGTTGGTCAATTACAGTTCCGACCAGGTGGACGCGATAAAGGGATACCGGTCGGACGGTATCCTGGAACTGATAGGGTGCAGCTACGGTCAAGAGGTGGTGCACCGGAATAACCTGACGCTGATTTAGGCGTCAAGACGGGGGATGTCACGATAGAAAACCGTGACATACAAGAGTTCACAGCCGATATCGAGGCAAAGTACAGAGCATGGACATCGAGACCAGCCGAGAAATGGGCCTCTCCGACTCTTTGTTGGACCGCATCCTCCTCACCGGCCCACGATTGGAGTCAATGGCCGGCGACCTTCGCTCCATTGCCGGCCTCCCCGATCCGGTGGGGCAGGTCTTCGACATGCATACCCGCCCCAATGGCTTGCAGGTGGGCAAGAAGCGGGTGCCCCTGGGAGTAGTGGGGTCTATCTACGAAAACCGGCCCAACGTGACTATCGACATCTCCGCCCTCTGCCTCAAGTCGGGCAACGCCTGCATCCTGCGGGGAGGCAAAGAAGCCGTCAACTCCAACAGGCTGCTGGCCCGGCTGGTGCAGGATTCCATCGAAGCTGCTGGGATTCCCCGGGACGCCGTGCAGCTGGTGGGCGATACGGACCGCCGGTTGGTCGCAGCCATGCTCCGTATGGACGAATACATCGACTTGATGATTCCCAGAGGCGGCGCTGAATTCATCCGCTTCGTGTCGGAGAATGCCGCCATGCCCGTGGTGGCGGGGGGCGTCGGCGTGTGTCACACCTACCTGGACCGCACCGCGTCGCTGGACATGGCGGTGGCCATCGCCAACAACGCCAAAACCCAGCGGCCCACGGTATGCAACGCCCTCGACACGCTGCTCGTCCACGCGGAGGTTGCCATCAGCCATCTGCCCGCCGTGGCTCGCCAGTGGGCCGAGTCGGGCGTGGAGATGCGGTGCGACGCGCGCGCCCTGAGCATTCTAGCCCCCATGAAAGGCCTGAAGGTAAAGCCCGCCGAGCCGGAAGATTGGGGCACGGAGTTTCTCTCCCTGGTGGCTGGCGTCAAGGTGGTGGACTCCCTTGACGAAGCATTGGAGCACGTTGATACCCACGGCTCGGGCCACTCGGAAGCCATCGTGACGGAGGACTACTCCGCAGCGTCCCGGTTCCTGGATGAGGTAGATGCCGCGGCGGTCTTCGTCAACGCCAGCACCTACTTCTGCGACGGGGCGCAGTTCGGCCTGGGCGCCGAGGTGGGAATCAGCACCCAGAAGTTCCACGCCCGCGGGCCCATGGGTCTGCAAGAGCTGACTACTTACAAGTGGATCATCCTCGGGAGCGGCCAGATTCGCACCTGAAAGGACGGAGCGCCTTGGAAGACTTCACCTTCGAGAGAGATTGCCGCACCCCTTATTCCGAGTCATACCTGATAGTCGATAATGACCGGTCTCTGGGCAGGATTGAGCTTCACTTTACCTCGACTATCGTCCACGGCACCCTCTGCATCACCGAGGAGGCTGGTCAGGAGGGGATCCGGGAGGTAATCCGGGCCATTGACCAGGAACTGGTGGACGTGGCGGGAGTTCGTCGTGAGGAGCTTATCATCCACGTCTTCGAGGGCAGGGAGGTGGGGATCTACGGCGACCACAACTTCGAGCAGAACGGTAACGGCCTGGAGAGGATATGAACGGGAACATTCCGGCGCCTCCCCCGGTGGTCCGCCTGATCAAGGAGCTTCACCGGCTGCCCGGCATCGGCCCAAAGAGCGCCCAGAGGCTAGCCTACTTCATCATCCGACAGCCGGAGGAAGAAGCCCAGGAGTTGGCAGAGGCCATTCTCGGCGTCAAGGAGCGCATTATCTTCTGTTCGGTGTGCCAGAACCTGACGGAGATAGACCCCTGCGATCTGTGCAGCGGCTCCCGTCGGGACAGAAGCCAGGTCTGCGTTGTCGAGGAGCCGATGGATGTTCTTGCCCTCGAACGGGCCGGGTTCTACCGGGGCCTCTATCACATTCTTCACGGCGTAATCTCTCCAATGAACGGAGTCGGGCCCGACGACATTCGGATCCGCGAGCTGCTGCCCCGGCTGGAGGATGGCACCGTGAAGGAGGTTATCATCGGCGTCAACCCCACCTTGGAGGGCGACGCCACGGCCATGTACCTGCACGGCCTAATAAAACCGTTGGGGATCAAGGTATCGAATCTGGCGAGGGGGCTGCCCGTAGGCGGTCACATCGAGTATGCCGACGACATAACCTTGAGCCGGGCCTTTCAGGGGCGGCAGGAGCTCTAGTGGCTGCCCCGCGTCTCTATAAGACGGAAGGCATCGTGCTGAAGACCTCCGTCATGGGGGAGGCGGACCTGCTGGTTACCCTCATATCGCAAGACGGCTCCAAGCTGCGCGCCATCGCCTGGGGCGCTCGGAAGATGAACAGCCGCAAGATGGGCCATCTGGATTCTCTCACGCGGGTGGACCTGGCCCTCTATCGCAGCCCACGCATGTCCAGCGTCAGGCAGGTTGTGACTTTGGAGGCCTTCGCTGCTCTCAAGGGCCGGTTGGACGCCACGGCCAGGGCCTTCTATCTCGCGGAGTTGGTGGATGGGTTCGCCGTAGAAGGCAGCTCCAACCCGTCTTTGTACAGCCTGTTTCGGGACACCCTGCGGGCGGTGCAGGAAGCACCGGAGGACAACGAGCCAATGCTGAGGTTTCAGCTGGACCTTCTGCGCGTCAACGGGTTCATGCCGGAACTTTACCGGTGCGTGGAGTGCCGTAAGGCAGTCGAGGCGGGGAGACATCGTTTCGTCGTAAGCCTGGGCGGGGTGATCTGCGCGGACTGCGCATCGAAGCAAGAGGGGACGGCGCCGTTGTCCCTGCCGGCGCTCAAGGTCCTTCGCCACTTCCACCGGAACGGCGAAGAAGATGCGGCGCGCATTCGCATCTCACCCCCCCTCTACGAGGAGGTCCGGGCCATCCTGGACGGCGCCATCCGGTACTGGCTGGACAGGGACGTTCGCTCGCGGAGATTCGTGGTGCAGGTCCAGCGTCAAAAGGAGTGGGCGGCGGCAAGCCCTGAAGCCAAAAGTGTATAATTGCCGGAGCAGCCATGTTTAACAAGGTTCTTGTAGCCAACAGGGGAGAGATTGCCTGCCGGGTTATCCGCAGCTGCCAGCGGCTGGGAGTGCGGACCGTGGCCGTCTACTCAGAGGCGGACAAAGACGCCCTGCACGTGCGGATGGCCGACGAAGCCTATCTTTTGGGCCCTCCCCCCCCCTCGGAAAGCTATCTGAACATTGTCAAGATAGTGGAGGCGGCGGAGACCTCCGGCGCGGATGCTATTCATCCCGGCTACGGGTTCCTTTCGGAAAACGCCGCCTTTGCCGTTGCGTGCCGGAAGGCCGGCATTAAGTTCATCGGCCCGTCGCCGGACGTCATGGAGAAGATGGGCGACAAGGTCATGGCCCGGAAGCTGGCAAAAAAGGCAGGCATTCCCGTCATTCCGGGCACCAACACCGCCGTTGGAGACCGCAACGCCCTGAAGCAGGCGAAGAAGCTGGGGTTTCCGGTCATGGTCAAGGCCGCGGCCGGTGGTGGTGGCATCGGCATGCAGATTGTCTTTTCCGAGGACGAGCTTTCGCCCATCATTGCACGAGCCCGCCACCAGGCCCAGAATTCCTTCGGCAGCCGCCGCTTGTACTTTGAAAGGTATCTGGAGCACGCCTCCCACATCGAGGTCCAGATTCTGGCAGACGAACACAAGAAGACCATTCATCTGCTGGAACGGGACTGCTCCGTGCAGCGTCGAAATCAGAAGATTCTGGAGATAGCGCCGTCCATCAAGATGACCCAGAAGCTTCGGCGTCTTCTCACGAAGTACGCCCTGAAGCTGGCCAAGCACGTCGGCTACACCAACGCCGGCACCGTGGAGTTTCTGGTCACGGCCGAGGGGGAGATCTTCTTGCTGGAGATGAGCATGAGGCTGGAGGTGGAGCACGGCATTACGGAGATGATTACCGGCGTAGACCTGGTGGAGATGCAGCTGCGCATCGCTTCCGGTGAGAGGATGCCCTACCGGCAGAAGGACATCGCCAGCCACGGCTTCGCCATGGAAGCGCGGATCTACGCGGAAGACCCGGAGCAGTTCCTCCCCTCCTCCGGCACCATTTCGGTGTTGCAAGAGCCTCCGACCCACGAACATGTCCGAATCGACGGGAGTATTCACCTCGGCTACAAGGTGGACATCTACTACGACCCGCTGCTGGCCAAGCTCATGTGCTGGGGTGAGACCAGGGAGGAAGCCCGTGCCCGGCTGGCCGAGTCCCTATCCAAGTATCACGTGGAAGGGGTGAAGACCAACATCCCGTTCCTGCGACGGATAGTTGACAGCGAAGAGTTCATGTCCGGGGTGTACGACACCTGGCTGGTGCACAACCTGACGAAGCCGGATGCGGATTCTAAGAACGGCGCCGGGGCGTTGCAAACCGAATCGGCGAGGCGGGAGTTGGCCGCAGCCACCGCCGTGGCGCTGGTGGCCGCCTCTGAGGAGGCCGACGAAAGGCTGCGCCAGGGCAACGGGCATCTGCCGAGTCCGTGGAGAATGGCCGGACGGATGGCCCAGGTGTCCCCCTGGCGGACTGACGGCAGGGGCTGGCGTTGAAGCAGGTCAGGGTCAAAATTGGGGAGAAGTGGTACACCGTTGAGGTGGAGGAACCCCTCGGCTCACCAGCGCGCGTCACCGTGGAGGGGGAGAGCTTTCTGGTGGAGGTGGATAGGGGTAGCGCCCGCCGTCCCCATTCCCGAACATTCC
>CAYNJI010000065.1:6030-6282 GCA_964397605.1 uncultured Dehalococcoidia bacterium
GCTGGCCATTCGGGTAAAGCCCGGCGACAAGGTGGCCTCCGGCGACGAGGTAAGCGTGGTGGAGGCCATGAAGATGGAACAGAGCATCCGGGCGCCGAGGGCTGGCACGGTGAAGAAGGTTCACGTGAAACCCCTACAGCAGGTGAACATCCACGCCCCGCTCGTGGAACTCGACTAACCCTTCCCCCTTGATGGGGGAAGGCTAGAGCCAGCCCTCGTGAAGACGTGGGATGGGGGTGTTATCCCCTACCC
>CAYNJI010000066.1:0-1141 GCA_964397605.1 uncultured Dehalococcoidia bacterium
TGGACGACTTGGAGAACGGCCACGGCGAGAAAGTCGAAGGCCAGCCGGCGGATTAGCATCCGTAGCCGCGAAGCCGCGGCAGAAGACAATGGGCTCCGGGGCAGCAGAACGACTTCCGGCGACTACGGACCTTTGAGAGACGGGGCTGCAGCCTAGGCGCGTCGGCTTGACGTTATCTAAAGGAACTGAATAAACTAACCCGACAGGGGCGGTTAGCTCAGATGGTTAGAGTACTGCGTTGACATCGCAGAGGTCAGTGGTTCAAGTCCACTACCGCCCACCATCCCCAAATCAAGATTCCAACGGTGCCCCGTGATTCGGGGTTTGCATGTCATCGAGGAGGAACCGCGGTGGCGTCTGCTGGCCACATGAAGGAGCGTGCCCTCTCTCGGCTTCGCGCCGCAATGTCCTACTGGCTTGCGACTACCCGCCCCGACGGTCGGCCCCACTCGATGCCCGTATACGGCGTTTTGATAGGAAATGAGTTTTGGTTCGGTACTATGGGACAGAAGTCTCGTAACCTGCGTCACCAGTCCTACGCCATTGTGCACCACGAAAGCGCCGATGACGTGGCCATCGTCGAGGGTATCGTCGAGCGATTGGCCATAGCAGATGCCCCTAAAGGCGTCGTGGACGCCTTCCGAGAGAAATACATCGACCCACAAACCGGCCAGCCTTTCGATTTGCTGGGCGTTCAGCCCCTTGACGTCAAAGCCTGGTTGTACGTGTTGCGTATCAAGGTAGGACATGCATGGCTGGAAGGAGCATTCCTGGAGACTCAGACGCGCTGGGAGACTTGACCGTAGCGGTGCAGGGGAAATAGGGGTGTGTGTATAATATCGCCATGACAACTCCCTCCGCATTTGACTTGGAAACTACGGTATGGGTCTTGAACTTGAGCAGGGACGCGCGCTGCTGGTGAGGTTTCTCCACAGACTGGAAATCTACCCCTCATTCCCATTGATTTAGCCTTTAGAACCTTAACGCGATGAACATCCCCAACGGTTTCTTCGATATTCCCCGCGGCAAGATCGCCGCTGTCGTTACATACTTCCAGATGTGCCAACATCCGCCGGCCCGTCCGGAACCCTCGGAAGTGCCATGGAGTCTGGAAAAAACCGAGTTCCCCAACCTGCAAGAC
>CAYNJI010000066.1:1151-6158 GCA_964397605.1 uncultured Dehalococcoidia bacterium
GTTAAACGATGTCGAGCTTGGCGAAATTCTCAACCATCCTCTCTACGAGACCTACGTGTTCAACGCCTCGGGTGACATGCGAGGTCTGGTAGAATTCGACTTTAGAGTCGAGGGGGAATGCGAGATCAGCTTCTTCGGTCTGACCTCGGAGATGATCGGCCAAGGTGCCGGCCGGTGGATGATGAACCGGGCGTTGCAATTCGCCTGGTCACACCCCATCCGTAGGCTTTGGCTGCATACCTGCACCTTTGACCACCCAAGTGCAGTGGACTTCTACATCAGGTCCGGGTTTGCGCCCTATCGTCGTCAGATAGAGGTTGCCGACGACCCCAGAACCACTGGTTTGATGCCGACGAGCGCCGCCCCGCACGTGCCGTTGATATGAACAGGGCTAATCGCTAGCCCTAGTTGAATGCCATCCGCCCATTGAGATATCATTCCTGTCCAGGAGGGCAGATGAACCCGCCAAGATTTCTATCCGTCACAGACCTTAACTCGTCGGAGATACTCGCCGTCGTCGAAAGGGCTACTGCCATGAAGAAGGGTGCCGCGTCGAAAGCCCTGGCAGGCCGCACCGTGGCCTTGCTCTTCGAGAAGCCGTCCCTGCGCACTCGGGGAAGCTTCGAAGTCGGCATCCACCAACTGGGCGGCCACTGCTTCTACACCGGCGGCCAGGAAGTGGGACTGGGCGTTCGGGAGCCGGTGTCCGACGTTGCGAAGGTACTTTCGCGCTACGTGGATGGCATAGTCGCTCGGGTGCACTCCCATACTGCATTGGAAGAGTTTGCCTCCAACGCCTCGGTAATGGTCGTGAACGCCTTGTCGGATTGGGAGCACCCCTGCCAGACCTTGGCGGATTTGCAGACCATGAGAGAAGTGAAGGGACGGCTCGAAGGACTTCGGGTGGCCTTCGTCGGCGACGGGAACAACGTAGCGCGGAGTCTGGCCTTGGGCGTTGCCTCGGTCGGCGGCAGCTTCGTCATAGCATCGCCGCCCGGGTATCAGTTGGACGGGGCAAGCTTGGAGGAAGCCGCTGTACGGGCGGCTGAGGCCGGCGCACCGCCGCCCCTGATGCTCACGGAGCCCGGGGAGGCGATGGTAGACGCCGACGTGGTCTATACGGACGTTTGGATCAGCATGGGGGACGAACAGGATCGGGCGGCCCGGCTGTCGGATTTTCGAGGATACACCGTAACCCCGGAACTCCTGTCGCTGGCTCGCCCCGATGCCATCTTCATGCACGACATGCCCGCCCACTACGGCGAGGAGGTGCCGCCAGGAATGCTGGATCATCCGCAGTCGGTAGCATTTGACCAGGCGGAAAATCGTCTCCACGCGCAAAAGGCACTCCTGGAATATCTCAACCGCCATGGAGACTAACTCAAATGCTGAAAGTCCGCCGGGCCCCCTTCGAACTAATATGATGACTAAACCGCTTGTAGCCATAATCGGCAGGCCGAACGTCGGCAAGTCCACACTGTTCAACCGTCTGGTGGGCCGCCGGGAGGCGGTAGTGACCGACGTTCCGGGCACCACTCGCGATAGAATTATCGGTCAGGTAGAGTGGGACGATCTCTCCTTCACGTTGGTGGACACGGGTGGGCTCGAACCTCCGGGCGAAGATCCCCTCAAGGGTAAGGTACGGGCACAGGTGGAAACGGCCATCGCGGATGCGGACCTGCTGTTCTTCCTGGTAGACGGTGCGGAGGGAATTAACCCGGTTGACCAGGAGATAGCCTTGCAGATTCGCCGCCGCGAGAAGCCTGCCATAACAATCGTTAACAAGGTAGACAATCAGAAGCGTGAGCTTTCAGCGGCGGAGTTCTACGGCTTGGGATTGGACGAGCCCTTATACGTCAGCGCCTACCATAATCTCGGCATATACGACCTGATGGAGCGTACGGCGGAGCTTCTTCCCCTGCAAGAGCCGGAAGAGGAGGAAGTTGGCGTCCCACGCGTCGCCATCTTGGGGCGGACCAACGTGGGCAAGTCCATGCTGTTGAACGCCATTCTGGGAGAGGAGCGGGCCATTGTAAGCGAGATTGCGGGAACAACTCGGGACAGCTTGGACACCCGCTTCGAGTTTGAGGGTCGTCCCATGGTTCTGATAGATACGGCGGGTATCCGGCGTCGGGGGCAGGTTCGGCAAGGAATCGAGCGGTATAGTGTGCTGCGGGCCTTTCGTGCCATTCAGCGCTGCGACGTTGCTTTTCTTGTGATGGACGCTTCGGAGTTAGCCACGGCCCAGGACGCCCACGTCTTCGGCTACGCGTCGGAGAGCTTCAAGGGGGTTGTGGCCGTCGTCAACAAGTGGGACCTGGTGGATGACCCCACCGGCACGGCCCAGGAGGAGGCCCTCTGGACGGTTCGGCGCCGGCTCCACTTCATGCCCTACGTACCTATCGTATTCACGTCGGCTCTGAATGAGGAGGGAATCAGCGACCTTCTGCGGCTTGTCCTGGACGTCCACCAGGAGCGACAGCGAGTGGTACCCCACGCAAAGCTTCAGCGGGTGCTTCTGGACGCTATGGCCAACCAGCCGCCGGCTTCAATGGGTAGGCGTCGAGTGGCCATTCGAAACGTTCGGCAGGTCGGAGTGAACCCTCCGACTTTTGTATTGAACGTCAACGACACTAAGATCCATTTCTCGTATCGTCGGTACCTTGAGAACCGGATAAGGGCTGCCTTCGACTTTCGCCAAACCCATCTGAGGCTGGTATTCAAGCGTGGCAAGAGGTCTAGATGAAGTACGCGCTGCCCTTGGCGGTTCCGCCGCTTCTGGCGGCGTGGGTGCTGGCCATAGCGCTGGGTATGGACACCTCGCAACCGCTGGCCCAGTACCTGATCCTGGCGCCTTTGGCCTACGTGCTGGGTTCGGTGCCCTGGGGATTTCTGGTGGTCAGGCTTTTCCATGGGGTGGACGTGCGAGAGCACGGGAGCGGTCGGACCGGCACCAGCAACGTCCTGCGTACGGGCGGGCTGAAAAGCGCCGCGCTGGTGCTCCTTCTCGATTTGAGCAAAGGCGCGCTCGCGGTCTTGCTGGCGAAGGTTATTTCCGGGGACGCCGCGGCGAACGTGACAGCGGGCCTGCTTGTGTTGGTTGGGCACAACTGGTCGTTATTTCTTGGCTTAAAAGGAGGTCGCGGCATCGTGCCGGCCGCCGGTGCCGTCCTGGTGATTTCTCCCATAGCTTTGGCTTTGTGCGTTCTGGCCTGGGCCGTTACGGCATTCCTTAGCAGATACGTATCTCTGGCGTCTCTGTCGGGCGTGACCACGGCCGTAGCCACCGCAGTTGTACAGATAATCTTTTTCGATTTCTCCGTCGTGTATGTCGTCTATTTTGGAATTGGCGCGTTCATCATCTTTTGGCAGCACTCCGATAATATCCGGAGGCTAAGGGATGGGACGGAGCCTCGATTGGGTGAACGGGCGAAGCCCAGCGAGTCCAGCTAGCAGATGTCGACCAAGGTTGCCGTAGTCGGGACTACTACGTGGGGTACCACGCTCGCCCTTCAACTGTGCAGCAATGGCGTTCGGACCGCGCTGTTGGCACGGACGGAGGATGAAGCCAACCAATTGCGGAAGGAAGGGGAGAACCGCCGCTTTCTTCCCGGAACTCCTCTGCCATCCGCTCTGGAAATTACCGCCTCGACGTCTGAGGCCCTCACCGATGCCGATGTGGTCATACTGGCCGTCCCTTCTCAGCGGTTCCGCCAAAATCTGCTCTGGATTCGAGACAGCTTGGGTGCCAAGGTCATTGCCGTGAGCGCCGCAAAGGGGTTGGAGATGCAGACCGGAAAGCCCATGAGCGTCATCTTTGCCGAAGAGATGCCAATAAGCTTGGCTCGTCGGTATTGTGTTCTTTCTGGCCCCAACCTGGCTAAGGAAATAATCGCCGGCAAACCCGCCTCGACGGTTGTTGCCAGCGGCGACTTGGAGTCAGCCAAGAGAGTGCAGCGGCTGCTAATGTCTCCCAGTTTTAGGGTATATACCAACGACGACGTTATCGGCGTGGAGTTGGCGGGTGCGCTGAAGAACATCATCGCTTTGGGTAGCGGCATCTGCGACGGTTTGGGCTACGGCGACAACGCGAAGGCGGCGTTCATTTCCCGCGGATTGGCCGAAATTACGCGTTTGGGGGTAGATGCGGGCGCCAATCCTCTGACCTTTGCTGGTCTGGCGGGCTTGGGGGACCTGGCGGCCACCTGCTTCAGCCGTCTCAGCCGGAACAGATCCGTGGGAGAGGAACTGGCCAGGGGCCGAACACTCACCGAGATTCTGGAGTCTATGGAGAACGTGGCGGAGGGGGTGCACACAACGGCGGCGGCCCTGACGCTGGCGCAGAGGCTGGACGTCGAAATGCCCATCATCGAGGCCACCCACCAGATTCTCTTTGAGGGGTTGGAGTTGAACGAAGCTGTCGCCCGGCTGATGGGACGCCCTCCCCGTTCCGAGTAGACGGGCATCGTATCAGCGGAGGGCCGTCAGCCCGCCGCTGGCTTCATCGCTTCCAGCGTCACCCAGTCCTCCATGGCGTGGCGGTTTCCAATGGAAAATCCCACCTCCCTGAGCCGCTGCGTCACCTGTTCCTCCTGCTTGTCGAGGAATCCGCCCACCACTAGAATGCCTCCTGGTCCAAGGCAGCGAAGTATTTCCGGCGCCAAGTTAGATATCACCTTCGCGCTGATGTTAGCCAGGGCAAGATGGAATTCGCCGGCGGGGGCGAGGCTGTGAGGGAGTGAACCGCGGCCCAAGCTCACCCTATCGGACACCTTGTTGGCCCTGATAGCGCTCCGGGCCATCTTGACGGCTGTAGAGTCCACGTCCAGGGCCGTCACCCTCTTAGCGCCCAACCTGACCGCGGCTATGCTTAGCACGCCGGAACCCGTCCCCACGTCTAGGACCCTCATGCCCGCGGGCGACAACCTCTCGAGCTCTTCCAGGACCATTTGCGTCGTAGGGTGATGACCGGTGCCGAAGGCCAACCCCGGGTCGATCTCCAATACG
>CAYNJI010000067.1:0-6119 GCA_964397605.1 uncultured Dehalococcoidia bacterium
TCTCTCGCCAGGCTCAAGCGACGCCGCGCCAAGAGGCCAGCTCCCATCCCCTACGGCTCCCTGGCAACAATGCTGCTGTTGACCTTATCCGTCGCCCTCGCTCTTGCCTGGAGCCACACCGGCCCCTTCCAATTCCAGGGCTTCAGCGGCGTCAGTTGGCACATTTACGTATCCGTGCCGCTGGCACCCCTCCTGCTGTGGCACGCCTTCTCCCACCGCTGGACCCTCCGCCCCATCTTCTGGGCCCAGCGACGCAACTTCCTCCGTACCGGCGGTCTCGCCCTAGCTGGCCTCGCCCTATGGCAGATCGCCGAATTCAGCGCCTTCGGCCTCAAACTCCCCGGTAGCCAACGACGATTCACCGGCTCCTACGCCGCCGCCAGCTTCTCCGGCAACAGCTTTCCCTCTACTTCCTGGATAAACGACGACCCACAACCCATCGACCCCGCCGGCTGGGTTCTCCGGGTAACGGGCCACGTCGAACGAGAACTCACCCTTGACTACCCCGAAATCGCCGCCCACAAGACGCAGCTGACCGCCACCCTCGACTGCACCGGCGGCTGGCATTCCACCCAACACTGGACGGGAATTCCCCTGCGACAGGTCCTGGATCGGGCCGGACTCAAGCCCGCCGCCGCCAGCGTCACCGTTCGCTCAATCACTGGCTACACCCGACGATTCTCCATCGACGAAACCGACGAGCTGTTACTCGCCACCACCGTCGGCGACGAAACACTGTCCCATCGACACGGCTTCCCCCTCCGGCTCGTGGCCCCCGGCCGCCGCGGCTACCAATGGGTCAAGTGGGTGACAGCCCTGGAAGTCAACGACACCAGCAAGTGGCTCCAGTCCCCCCTCCCCCTCCAATAACCCCCCTGCCATACTTCTACCGAACACTCCACTCCTGCACGCCTCCCATTCCGCGGACCCCATCCTGTCATTCTGAACGCCAAGCGTCCCCCCACATGTCATTCTGAGCGCAGCGCAGCGGAGCCGAAGAATCTCGTTGCCCTCACGGATCCCTTCATCCCTCCGCCCCCGTTCGGTTGTTCCCGCGGAGGCGGGAACCCATTCCCCCTGCACCCGTAGGGGCGTCCCTTGTGGGCGCCCGTTCCCCTCCACGTGCCTGCCCATCACCAGTTATTCCCGCGTAGACCCCACATCCGTTGTTCCCGTGAAGGGAGAAATTTTCATAATCGTCATTCCGGCCCCCGAGCCGTAATCCAGGGGTGGGGATTTAGGATTGAACCCGATGTCTATTCTGCCCAATATGGTCTTGCACTAGCAGTTACGAAAGGTCTCCGCAGGCGGGAACCCATCCCCTCTCTTATACGTTATTCTCACCCCCTTATTCGCAGGGGTTGGGAATACACCGTCTCCTGCCCTCAACCCCTCCCCTCCTGATAACCGTATTACCTGTCCCCATTCGCCCCACATGTCATTCTGAACGCCAAGCGTCCCCCACATGTCATTCTGAACGCCAAGCGTCCCCCCACATGTCATTCTGAGCGCAGCGCAGCGGGGCCGAAGAATCTGTTTGTACGAGTACGTGGTGAAGCGTTGAACGAAGGCCGGTCAAAACAGTCTGAAGCCACCACGCCGCAGCCAATCGGGGTGGGCGGGGTAATAAAAGACTCCATCAGGCCAGGAGTCGACCTCTAAACAAACACGCCGCAAAACCAAGCGGCACACTCTAATCGAAATCAAAGACGCTCGGCGTAGACACCCTCACCAATGGGAATCTTGCCCAATGCAAGGGCCAACGCGACTCGAGGACCAGGGAAAAGAACCCTAAGCAGGCACCTGAATCTTGCTCAACACCCGCTTAGCTGAAATGATATGCCGCGATAGCCCCATCTCCTTGGCATCAAAGCCCATAGCTAACCCCAACAGCTGCGGCAGATGAATAATCGGTATGTTAATGTCCCGCTGGGCCTGCTGCATGGCTTTCGGTTGGTACCCGTCCAGGTTCAGATGACATAACGGACACGGCGTCACCATCGCGTCCGCGCCCAGGTCCTTGGCGTCCGACGTATGACGCGCCACCATCTTGACTGAATTCCGCTCGTTGATGGTCAGTATCGGGAATCCGCAGCACCGGGTCTTCCCCGGGAAGTCCACCACGTCCGCGCCTAGCGCCTCCATCACCCGCTCCAGCGAGTCCTCCCGCTCCGGGTAAAGCTTGAACTCCAACGCGTCCGTCGGCCTTATTATGTAGCATCCGTAGAAGGGCGCCACCCGCAAATTCGTCAGAGGGCGAATCACAAAGTTCTTCAACTCCTCCACCCCCACGTCCTCGATGAGCGTCCACAGCAGATGCCGCGGCTGCGCCGTCCCCTTATACTGCAACCCCTCCGGCGCCAGATGGCTGTTTACCCGCGCAAGATAGTCCGCATCGTCCTTCAGCCTCTTGTTGGCCTGGCTCATGACTCCCTGGCACGTGCTGCAAATCGTCATCAGCGGCAGGTCTAGCTGCTCCGCCAACGCAAAAGTCCTTGCGTTGAACACATCTCCCAAGAACTGGTTCTTCTCCTGCAGCACCCCCGCGCCCGTGCACGTCGCCCCTCGCTTGTCCAGACCGTCCAACTCCAGCCCCAGCCGCTCGCAAACCTTGATGGTGGCCGGATACAACTCCGGGCACCCCCCTCGTGATACGCACCCCGGGAAGAAGGCGTACTTCACTCCGGTCCTCCTAGAAATAAGTTAGCCACCGCAGGCTACTCGCCCTGCTGCTCTTCTTTGACGCTCTTTACCAACCGCCGCACCTTGTCCACCCCAGGCACCGGCTTGTGGATGATTGGCGGGATCTTCCGGCGCATCAGCGCCCGAATTGCTACCGGAGCCATGCTCAACTGCGCCGGCAGATTCAGTATTCCAAACGACTTGATTGGCAGCGTCAACTCGTTCAACCGACCGCTGTGGGACACCGACTGCTCGAAGGCGTCCGTGTGTCGCGCTCCATTGTTATTCGTGTATCCCGCTTCCATGGCCTTGTCTCTCAGCGCCATGATTCTATCCATGGGCGCAACCCCTTTCGGGCACACCTCAACGCACTCGTAGCACCGCGTGCAGTCCCAAACGCCGCCGTACTGGCTCAGCGCCCCCAATCGGGATGCGTCCTGGTCGTCCCGCGGGTCCGCCGCAAACCGGTATGCTTTGGCCAGCGCCGCCGGCCCTATAAAATTCGGGTCCATCTCCAGCACCGTGCAGTCGGAAACACAGGCCCCGCACATTATGCAAGCCATCACTCCCGCCAGGTGCGTCATGTCCGAATTCGGCGCAAGATACTCCGCCTTCGGCTCCTCGCCCTCGGGCTGTAGCCATGGCGAGACCTGCCTTATCTTGTCCCAGAACAGAGTCTGGTCCACCACTAGGTCCTTGATGACCGGCATAACTCCCATCGGCTCCACTGTCACCGTGCCCCCGTCCTCCGCCACGTCCGAAACCTTGGTGTTACAGGCCAGCTTGGCGTGACCGTTGATCCGCATCGCGCAGGAACCGCAAATGGCGCTCCGGCAACTGCACCTCAGCGCCAAGCTGCCGTCAACCTCCTCGCGAATCTTTATCAGCGAATCCAGCACGCTGGACGTTTCCTCAACTTCCAGCGGATACTCCTGCCAATACGAGGGATTCTCCTTGTCCTGCGGGTTGTATCGACGTACCGAAACTACTATCTGCATCAGTACTTTCTCTCCTCGGGTTGCCATTTTGTGATGGTCACTGGCAGATGCGAAACCTCAGGCCCGTCTTCCGTCCGCGTGACCAGTACGTGCTTCAACCAGTTCTCGTCGTCCCGGCTCGGGTAGTCTGTCCGGGAGTGCGCTCCCCGGCTTTCCTTTCGCTCTATCCCGCCCAGGACGATAGACTCGGCGCAGTCCAGCATGAACCCCAACTCCAACGTGAATATCAGGTCCGTGTTGAACACTCGCCCCTTGTCCTGTAGCGACACGTGCTTGTATCGCTCCTTGAAACCGTCCAGACTCTTCAAAAGCGTCTGCATCCCCTCTTCGTCCCTGTAGACCCCCATGTTCTGGTCCATGGCGCGCCCCATGTCCAGCCGGACCTGCGACCAACGTTCGTCGGTGTTCCGGGAGAACAGATCCGCGAATCCCCCCTCGGTCTTCGACGTGTAAGCGTCCACGTCCAAGTCTCGGTAAGGCTCCCCACGGGCCCAATCGGCGGCGTGATTGCCGGAACGATGCCCGAACACAACCGTGTCCAACAGCGAGTTCGCTCCCAGCCGGTTCCCACCATGAACGCTCACGTTTGCGCACTCCCCGGCGGCGTACAGCCCCGGTACCACAGTGCGCCCGTCCATGTCCGTCTTTATGCCGCCCATTAGGTAATGCATCCCGGGCTGGATGGGGATGGGCTCTTTCCTAATGTCCACCCCCGCAAAGTCCATGCCTATCTCTAATATCTGCGAGAGCCGCTCCCGAATCAGCGCTTCCCCCAGATGACGGCAGTCCAGCAGTACGGAGCCGTCAATGCCGCGACCTTCGTTTATCTCCGTCTGCTCCGACCGCGAAACCACGTCTCTGGAAGCAAGCTCCATCATGTTGGGCGCGTACCGTTTCATAAACCGCTCGCCGTCTTTGTTCAGCAGATGCGCCCCTTCGCCCCGCGCCCCCTCCGTAATCAGCACCCCGCTGCCCTTCAACGTCGTCGGATGGTACTGCACCATCTCCATGTCCATCACCGGCGCGCCCACCTGGTAGGCCAGCGCGATGCCGTCGCCCGTCACAATCAGGGCGTTGGTGCTCGGCTCGAACAGCCGCCCCAATCCGCCCGTGCACAGGATTACCGACTTGGCCCGGATGACGTACACCCTGCCCGTGGCGATATCCAGGGCTATGACCCCGCAGCACTCCCCTTCTTCCACAATAAGCTCAAGCACGAACCATTCTTCGTAGACCCGCACGTCAGCCTTCATCAACTGCTCGTACAGTACGTGCAGGATGGCTTGGCCGGTGAAGTCCGCCACGAAGAACGTCCGCGCCCGCTGCTGCCCACCGAAGGCCCTCGTGCCCAGGCGCCCTTCTTCGTCCCGGTTGAAGATAACCCCCATGTGCTCCAGATCGATAAGCTCCGGCCCCGCCTCTGTGCACATGTACTCGACCGCGTCCTGGTCGCTCAGGTAGTCGCTGCCCTTGATGGTATCGAAGGCGTGGTCCTCCCAATTGTCTCCCCTATCCGTCAGGGCGGCGTTGATCCCGCCCTGGGCGGCGTTGGAGTGACTCCGTACGGGATGAACCTTGCTCACAATGGCCACGTTGGCCCCGCTCTGGTGCGCCGCCAAGGCTGCTCGCATTCCAGCCAGACCGGCCCCAACTACCAAAACATCGTGCTCTAGCAACTGTTATCCCTTTCCATTTCGTTCGTTAGCGAAAAGTTATACTAGCAGATGAAGGGTTTGGTGACAACGCATTCAGCCCCTACCCCCTCGCCAACGCCAGCATCAAAGACGCCAAGGCGTTTTAGCGTCCCACCCAGCAAGAAACACTTGGTCTCTGTAAGAGCGGTCTCCAGCTTACCACCTCGATCGATCCATTGGCCTTCAAATGTTCTATTGCTAGCAGCACTCTATCCCAATGGAGGGCAAGTTATGGCTACCGTGGAGGCACGGGTTAGCTATTTGGAAGGCAAGATCGACTCTCTCGCAACCAAGGCAGATGTTGCTGAGTTAAGGGGTGAACTGCGTGGAGAGATCAAAGCCTTACGGTCGTTGATCATGGCTGCAATCAGCATTGTGGGCTTGGCTCTGGCTGGCTTAAATGTCATCTTGCAGCTAGTTGGCTAGATCGTGGATAGCAGGGGATAGAACAAGCATATAGCAGAGAAGGCCAATCGAGGTAGACTGCCGAAGCCTATCCCGCAGCAGATATACGACACCTCGTAGAACACGGTAGGAGACTGATAAAAACGCCACCCAAGCGGGAAGCGGACCGGGAATACCTTAATCCTAAGCGGAAGTAAACCACCCTCAAAGCTCAAACATTTGGCAGCGTTACACGCCGCTGTTTATTATCCTACCCAGTTCCCTTTGGGGAAAGGATTCCCGCGAAATACCGGTCCCTAAGGGGCGCTGCAAATCCAGTCAGGTATTTGCACCTTTAGCC
>CAYNJI010000068.1:0-6069 GCA_964397605.1 uncultured Dehalococcoidia bacterium
GCCAAACCGCCGCTCCCGTCTACACAGGAGCCGCGGTTTACGTTGTTCCTACCTTAGTCTAGAGGCCTTCTATGCCTATGTAGGCGTTAGTTGACTATTCGCTCGCCGAAAAGCCGCACGGGGTTGTCCCACAGAATCTTCTTCTTGCTCTCTTCGGAGATGGGCTGATCAAGCAGGTCCGGCAGCGCCTTGTCCGGGTCGGGAGCGTCGGAGTGGGGGTAGTCCGTGTTCCAGATGAAGTTGTCGTCGCCGACTAGACCGAGAACGGCGGCGAGTCCCACCTCGTCTCCGTCGCAGGCAACCCAGATGTGCTTCTGGAAGTACTCGCTGGGAGTCATAGCCATGTCGTTGTCGTCCCAGAAGACGGATTGGCGCCCGACGGCGTGGTCGTCAAGTCGACCCAGCCAGAATGGGACCCATCCGGCGTTGCCTTCTAAGAAGCTGCAGCGCAGGCTGGGATGCCGGTCGAAGATGCCGGTGTACATCAGATGTCCCAGGGAGATCATGTTCTCCATGGGGAAGCCGATGGCGTGATTCAAGGCGAAGAGCGCCCCATATTGTCCGGCGTAGCGAGTTCCGGCATGGGGCGCGGCACTGCCTACGCCGTGGAACGCTAGGGGCACGTCCAACTCTTCGATCAGATTCCAGAAGGGGGCGTACTCCGGCTCGTGCCAGAACTTGCCTGGCAGGGGCTTTGGCATCATGACGGTTACGGCGCCGAGTTCCGCCACGGCGCGACGGGTCTCAACAATCGTTCGCTCGATGTCGTAAGTGGGGAGGTCCACCACCATCTTGAGCTTATTGGGGTCTGCGGAGCAGAAGTCGTGCGCCCAGTTATGGTAGGCGCGGGTCAGCGCCCACATGAGGTCCGGGTCCCGGCCTTGCTGACTCAGGGGCGCGGAGCCTATGCCGGGGATGCAGACCATCTTGTCCCAGCCGTACTTCTCCATGTCCACCAGCCGGCTTTCGGCGGTCCACCAGTTCTCGTAGGCTTGGCCATACTTCTCAGGCATCCTCTCGAACATCTTCTTGGGGCGCTTCTTCCAAACCGAAGTAGGGAGACCGGAGGCTGGAAAGAGCTCGCTCTCTGCGTAGCGGTAGTAGACGCGGTGCTCGACTGCCTCTACTTTAGGACGCCTTTCGTAGAATTCCGATTCCACGTAGTTGTCCCACAGGTCGCTGGGCTCCTGCATGTGAGCGTCGGCGTCGATGACCTTGAAACCGTGGATCATGGGTGGTACCTCCTAAAATTCTTGAAGTCTTACAGGTTGAACTGGGGGTCCATGTAGTCTTTATCTTTCTCATAAAACTGTATGCGTCCCGGGATAGCCTCCGCAATGAGAATCATGTCATTGGGATCGATGGCTACGGCGGTGGGCCTAAAGAAACGCCACTCCTTGGAGGTGTCGGCGCGCATTCTGGCCTTGGCCATGTTGGGGTTGACGTCCACGTATAGCTGGGCCGACTTGGAAAGCGTACGTGCGTCCCCGTAGAGACCGGTTATATACTCGCCGCCGGCACTATAGATCTGGACGCGGTTGTTGCCGCAGTCGGCCACATAGACGTCCCCGTCCCGGTCTACAGCAACGCCCGTGGGGCGGGTGAGGCTGCCGACGCCCGTCAGCGAAGCCCCGAATATAGCTAGAAGTTCTCCATCCGAAGAAAACTTCTGCACCCGATCGTTTCCCCAATCGGCTACGTAGACACTGCCGTCGTCGTCCACGTGGATTCCGTAAGGCATGTCCAATTGCCCGGGGGCGGAACCGGCTTCTCCCCAGGTTTCGAGGTGACGGCCCTCTCTGTCAAAACGCTGTATGCGGTTGTTGCGACTCTCGGAGATTACCAGGTTGCCATCGGGGTCGAAGCGCATACCGCTGGGTCCGTCCAACTGGCCGGGAGCTGCGCCGGCGGTTCCCCAGCTACCCAGGTATTCGCCCTCCGTGGTATATGTAGAAATTCGGTTGCGCCACTCGTCGGCTTGTATGACGCGGCCTCCGTTGTTGTCCAGAACGAGGGCGGAGGGCCAGACGATTTCCCGCTCGCCGCTGTCTTGTGAGCGGACCTGGAGAATTAGTGTGTCGGCTTCCAGGTTCCAGTGCACCCAGCCCTGACCCCGTCCGGGGCGGGAGCCGGGCTCGCTGGCGCGGCAGGAGACGAAGATATGCCCAGGATCCCCCAGGGCCATGTCAACGGACCCGGAGAAGGCGGTCAGCATTCCAACGTTGTGGCTATAGCTGTAGGTGCGCTCCGCGGTTATCTGAGTTAAGGCCACTTATTTACCCCCTTGCGTGAAGATGGTCTTGGTAGGTGCGCCAATCTAGCAGAACTGGTACTCCCTGGTGGCAGCGATAAGCTGCAGCACCTCGGTGACGTGGCGTCCGAAGGCTTCGCTTTCCTCCTTGGTGGAGCCCCGATTGATTACCTGGTCGGCGCGCAGGTGGCTCATGATTTCGTCATGGGTGTTCTGGCCCAGGCGAACGCAGCCCAAAAGCTCCAGGCAGGCGTCCACTAGGTCACCCGGAGTGAAGGAATGCTTCTGCGCTAATCGGTTGATGATAGCGTCTATGCCGGGAGTGGTCTGGTCGCTGAGGCTGTCCGCCATGAAGTTGACGCGCCGGATAAGGGCCCCCGTATCAATCCATTCCTGGCCGAAGTGCCAGCCCTCCACGCTGGGCGGGTCGGTCAGCTCCTGTCCCTGGTAACCGCATTCCAGAGCGAGCCCCAGAATTCCCGGGCGCATTGCCTGGTATTCACCGGTGAGACGTGCGGTTCCGGCAACGATTTCGGCGGGACTCTTCACCCGGGCGAACCAGGCGCTTTCGTCTTTGAAGAAGTCGGAGTTGAAGATGAACCGCAGGGTGGAGCGTATGTCGTAGCCGGAGTTGACGAAGGTCTCGGCGATGGCGTCGATGGCCGCTGGGTCTCGTGGCGCCTCGTCCTTCCAGCTTGGCACCTGAAGCTCGTCCGCAACGAAGAAGTTGTAGAGATGGCGGGCCACGAAACGGGCCGTGGCGGGCTGCTGAATGATTATTTCTATGATGTCCTCGCCATTGAAGCGGCCGGTGTGACCCAGGAAGGTCTTCTCGCCGCTGTCATGGTCCTGCGGCAGGTAGAGGAACTCCCACGTGTCCAGACACAGGAAGGGGTCTTTGGGCAGCTTGGGCTTGATGGTCCAACCGGTGAAGGCGCGGGAAGCTTCTCTGACATCGTCCTCGGTGTAGTTGCCCTGCCCCATGGAGAATAGCTCCAAGAGCTCGCGGCCCCAGTTTTCGTTAACGGCGGTTTTGTGGTTCTCGTTGTTGTCTAGCCAGAAGATCATGGCGGGGTCTTTGGAAACCATGACGAGCAGGTCTCGGAAGCTGCCCAATCCGTGATTACGGAATGTGTCCAGCTGGCCAGTCAACTCCCTGGAGTTTTCCACCTTGGAATTGCCGGTGGCGAAGATCATGTGCCAGAGGAGCGTCATCTTCTCTTCCAGAGGGCGTCGAGTGGTCAGCAGGTAGTACATGAAGGTGAGGGAGCTCTTCTCGGTGCTGGCCTCGGCCTCGGCCACGGGGTGGTAGCGTCGGAACATGTGCATGTCCACACCGGGTATGCCGTGGGCGTCCGGGTCCAGGAGTTCTTCCACGGTGGCCTCGTAGCCTTTTGCGGCTCGAGTCTCCAGTTCTTCATAAGATGCACCGAAGCCGGCGCGGCGCATCAGGTGGGCCATTAGGGCTATGTCTTTGCTGGGCATTGCTGTAATGCGTCCGGCCGGTGGCGTTGATGAATGGAATAAGGACATACAAGGAAAATTTTCAACATGATAGCACGAAATTAGGTGTCTAGTCACCAGTCGCCCGGTGAGCGGGGCCATTCAAAAGTCGCCCTCAATACCCTGACATCTTCCCATTGTCTGCCTGCCCACTCCTCTGCTACCCTGCTCCCATGAATAGCGCCGCCATACTCCTTCGCCACCTTCCGTACGTCACGCGGGCGTCCAACTTTGGCATGCCCCATCCCACGCCCACCCATCACCCCACCTCAATCCATGATTCGTATCCACCAGCAGAAAAAACGAATCCCCCTACAACCCATCTATTTTGACCATCACATCTCTCCCCTCTTACGGCCATTTCCCTAAATGGCCTCACTCCCAAAGCATCCTTATATACGATCGATAGACCCTGTCTCTCGCTTGGACGGCACGGCGAAAGTAGAAGGCTAAAAAAATTGTCGGAGTGCCCTCTAACGAATGAGGCAAAGATTTCTTGACACTGTTTTCGGGCGAATGCTAGCATGGCGCCAATCCCACCCTCTAAGCGGTGGTCTATTTTCGACGGCAGGACGTCGATGTCGCTGCTGAATCCGACGCCTTGGCGTCAATAGGAGAGAACCATGAACCTTCTGATTAGAAACGTGAGGCTAATTGACGGCACGGGGTCGGACCCCATTCCGTCGGTGAATGTGGTCGTGGAAAACGGAGTTATCAGCTGGATTGGCGAGGGGAACGTGGTCCCTTCGTCCCATCCCCACTACGAGGACATAAATGGCGAGGACCTGACGCTAATGCCTGGCACCTTCGACTGCCACGAGCATTTCGCAGGCGACGGCGGGCAGAATGGCGTCATGGCCATGAACGACGAGACGCCGGAAGTGCTGTTAGTCAAGGCGGCGGCCAACGCTCGGCGGGCTTTGATGACGGGGCAGACCTCGGCGCGTGACGTGGGTTCCCCCTTTGGCATCAGTATCACTCTGGCGCGGCAAGTGGCCACCGGATCCATGCCGGGGCCGCGCATTACTGCGGCGGGCCCGTGGATTCAGGCGACCACTACGTGGCCCTACTCTATGGTGCATACCATTGAGTCCGCAGAGCAGATGCGTCAGGTGGTGACGTCGCAGATAGCTCAGGGCGCGGGGCTGATTAAGGTCGGCGCCACCGGGGTGCGGGAGGACGGCTCGGACTACGCTACGTTGGGGCCGGAGATCGCGGGTTTGGTGGTCGCCCTGGCCCACGGCGCTGGGTTGAAGGTCGCCGCACACTGCACCGGCTTCGTAGGAGCCACGGAGGCGGTTGAGGCGGGCATCGACTCCATCGAGCACTGCTCGAACATCGACGAGCATACCGCCAAGTTGATGGCGCAAAAGGGTACGGTGGCGGTGCCCACTATGTCCACATGGGACTATCGGCTGAACGCCGCGGTGAGGTGGGGTCTGACGAAGGAAGAGATAGACGAATCCGAGGCTCGGCGGGAGGCTTCCAGGACCAGCTTCCGCCATATGCTGGAAGCGGGCGTGACGATTGCTGCTGGTACTGACGCGGGCGGCTCGCCGGTGCGTCACGGCACCATCGTTCACGAGATGGAAGTGATGATCGAGGCAGGGTTAACGCCTATGCAGGCCATAGAGTCGGCAACGCGAATCGCCGCGGATATTACCGGAACGCTGGAGGAAACGGGCACCGTTGAGGTAGGGAAGCTGGCGGACCTCATTCTCGTTGACGGGGACCCCCTTTCCGATCTAGCAGCGATGCGGAACGTGTGGGCCGTGTACCAGGGCGGCAGGAGGATTCGGTAACCGGGGGCGCGAGGACGGCCCTTCGGTGAAGGAAGGAGTCGGTGGTGAAGTCGCCTGAGAGAAGGCTGCCGAGGCCCTTTAAGCTGCCGTGGGGAAAGGGACAAGTGGTCGAAGAGGCGTCGGTGGTCCACGACCATTGGCGTCCGACCATTCAGTTGCTGGAGTACGAGGACGGCTCCTTGAATGTGCGGTTCTGCGTCTACTCGGCCCAGGGCCGGTTTCAGCGGCAAACCCCCATCTGGACGGAGGAGGACTTCGACGCTTTCGGCGAGGAGTTGCAAGAAGCGCCCCGGCTTCAGGCGCTCATCCGTCGGATGGCAGGGTTGGCTACCCCGCCGGATGCGGGCTTGGACTTGCTCTAAACTGATTGCGGCGATGAGGGACAGTTGGCAGCCGGAGCTAAAGACGGTTTCAACCGTGTGTATCCTCTATACTGGCGGCTGACAGCCCCAAGCGGCCCGGCGGCCCACCTGCGGGAAGCAACGCTTGTCATTGGGCTGTGCCTGGTCTACG
>CAYNJI010000069.1:0-1195 GCA_964397605.1 uncultured Dehalococcoidia bacterium
TCCGACCCACGGTCCGGATCACCGGCCAGGGCGAAGATTCACTTCCACAAGATGCCTCCAACCTGGTATATCGCGCCTATGCCCGCCTCCTTCAAGAGACGGGACGCTCTCTTCCCGTCCCCGTCATCACGTGCCGCAACGAGATTCCGCTGGAGCGGGGCTTGGGCAGCAGCGCCGCCGCCATCGTCGGCGGACTGGTAGCCGCCAACCATCTGGCCGGCAGCCCCCTCTCCCCGCAGGAGATTATGCCCCTGGCCGTGGAGTTGGAAGGGCATCCGGACAACGTTGCCCCGGCCCTGCTGGGCGGGATACGCATCATAGTGCCCGGCCCAGAGTCCCTCATCGCAGCGCCAGTGCCTCTTCCGGCTGACCTTAGGGCTGTCCTGTTCATCCCGGAGGTTTCTATTTCAACGGCTGATGCCAGGGCCGTTATGCCCGCCACTGTGAGCCTTAATGACGCCCTCTTCAACGTGGGGAGGACTGCTCTGCTTGTGAACGCCCTTACCACCGGCCGGCTACAAGACCTGAAGGCAGCGACGGAAGATAGGCTCCACCAACCCCATAGAAGTCACCTGCTTCCGGCCATGCGATTGATAATTCAGGAAGCCCTTAAGGGCGGCGCCCTTGGGGCGTTCGTATCCGGCAGCGGCTCGACGGTCCTGGCCTTGGCTCAGGGCCACGAGATGAGCGTCGCCTACGAGATGGCGGAGATGGCGCGTAAGACGAACGTGCCCGGCCGTGCCATCATCACCTTCCCCTCAGAGAAGGGCGCCTACGTGGTGGATGAAAGCTCCCTATAGCTAGCTGAAGGGCAAGGCAGTGGTGGGACGAAAGCCTACGGGAGGGTCAAGAACGGTACGAGGCGAAAGTGTCTAAGGGGTTGCGCGAAAGACTCCTACGCTGGCAACCGGCTTTAGCGTTCTATCCAGCGCCTCAAGCGTTCCCACTTCGAAGGCTGGATACCGTCATCCAGCATCCTGCCGCGCCACTGCTTCTCCTCCGAACCAGGTTTGACGAAGAGAAGTCCGTAGACAATGACAAACAGGATCAGACCGGCCCAGATGGGAAGCAGAAACTTAATGTTATTCACAAAGAGGTAGTTGAAAGCGTTATAGAGGACAAAGGAAACGACGATGAGGATGATGCCAGCGAGAACCACTTTGTTGGGAGAGACGCGCAAGAGGATTCGAAGCCG
>CAYNJI010000069.1:1205-5992 GCA_964397605.1 uncultured Dehalococcoidia bacterium
TTGGGGGTTTCTTCTACGCCGTCGGCAACGCTCTTCCCTCGGGAGTGCTCTGACTCCTTGAGGATCTCCTCAATCTGTCTAATGTATTTATCGGCCATGATCCGGTGAGTGCAACCAGCGTACTGGTAATTTGTCCCTAAGTGGGACATGTAGATCTATGTATATGATTCTACAATAGGTTGTCGCCTATGACAACGAAGAAGGGCCTGCACAGGACGAGATACAGCCTGGAGATGAAAAGTTGGGCGCTACTCGTCGCCGCTATCGTCCATGCTGACCATGGCGCGCACTAACTCCCTGCCGGAAGGCGTGGGAACCTCTTCGCCGTCTTGCGTCCACATAGCCGTAGGGTCGTCCCGGGGACCCTCTTCGATTTCTCCATCGAAGTCAAAGGTCAGCAGACTATCCCTAATTTGGCCGCGGTAGGCGTCTATGCCAGTAGCGGGGAAGGAAGGGACACCGCCGAGTCTCGGGTCGCGGTAGGTCTCACGGATGATGACAGTGATCCGGTCGGAGCCGGCGCTAAGAATAGCGCCCTCGTAACGGTTGCCCTGATTGATGAGGCGTACCAGGCGGCTGCCCAGACGCGGCTCCACGTACCCTAGAACGTCTTCGTCCAAGCCTTTGACTACGAGGGTGTGGTTGTGCACTTCCAGCATCACGCCATCGCCTCCCGCCACTTTGGCCGCCGCCTCTTCGGAGGCTACGATGCGAAGGTCGGTTATGCCGGATTTTCCGCTCTCCTCCAGGAAGAGGCGGGGAACCACTCGACGGGCGGTGTGAGAAGATGCCGCTCCACGAGAGAGGCGCTCCAGGCGAGTCAAGTTCTTTTTGGCGATGTTGTTGTGGGGCGCCAGGGTCAAGACCTTCTCGAAGGAGGTTCTGGCCCTGTCGTAGTAGCCCGCTTCCAAGCAGGCCTTGCCCAGGCGATTCAAGGCCTCGGTGTTGTTAGGAAAGTAGTAAAGAATTTCCTCGTTGATGGCCGCCGCTTCCTCCCATCGCCCGTCCAGGGCGTGTTGTACGGCCGTCTTGGACTTCAAATCCTTCAGTCTTGTTGCGTCTATAGAGTGGGTTAGTTCCATTTTATTTCTCTTTTCAAGGGGGTTAATTGTTGTACGGCAATGCTAAGGCAGTCCTATATGGCCCTGGCAAGGGATGGGATGACATTTATCTACGAAGTTCAGGCTGTTCTACCTTTGGTACTTTTGAAACAGGGTATAGACTTACACTAAGATGGGGCTGGGGTCAAGATATTTTTGGCAAAATTTGGCCCAAATTTTCCTTTTTCCCCCAAAATGGTGTACTTTTCTACAATATACGTAGCAGACGGGACGTTGGACTTGTGATGGTTGGCCTTGTTGAGACCAATTTCGCCTTTCGACTTTGGGCAAAGAGAGAACCAATTGACGGGCCAGAGGCGACAAAGGCTAGGCTGCGTCCAGACGGAACGCGGCGTGCAGGGCCCTGACGGCTTCTTCCACCTGCGCCTCGGCAACTATGCAGGTAATCCGAATCTCCGACGTGGTTATCATCTCTATGTTGATACGGGCTTCGGCGAGGGCTCGGAACATACGCGAAGCATAACCCGGCGCGTCCAGCATTCCCACGCCAACGATGCTGACCTTGCTGAGGGAGTTATCCGACAAAACATCCGCCGCAGCGACGGTATCCGCCACGGCCCGCACCCGCTCCAGGGCCTCGTGCAAGTCTCCCCGGGCGACGGTGAAGCTGAGGTCCGTCACCTTGTTGACTCCAGTGTTCTGTACGATGGTATCGACGCTTATGCCCACGTCGGACAAGGGCTCGAAGAGGGCGGCGGCAATGCCCGGACGGTCGGGCACGCCCCGCAGGGTTATCTTCGACACGTTACGGTCGTGGGCAACGCCGGTTACCTTCATCCGGTGTTCCATTGTTTTTTCGTTCATCTCGGTTTCTCCAGAAATAGGGGCGTCTCCGCGACTTAACATTGGGACTCGGTAGGATAGGCTGTCAGGATCTCCGTGAATGAGGGTGCCCGGCTCATTGCCAAAGGTGGAGGCGACGTATACGGGAATGTCGTATACGGAGGCCAACTCTATAGAGCGGGGATGCATCTTTGCGCCGTATGCGGCCAGTTCCAGCATCTCATGGTAGGTTATTTTTTCCAGCTTGCGAGCGCCGGGAACTATGCGAGGGTCGGCAGTGTATATGCCCTTGACGTCGGTATAGACCTCGCAACGCTGGGCGTCGAGGGCGACAGCCAGGGCAACCGCCGACGTGTCGGAGCCTCCCCTGCCCAGAGTCGTAACGTCCAACTCGTCGGTGAACCCCTGGAAGCCCGCCACAACCACCACCTTGCCCATGCTCAGCTCGCTGCGAATGCGTTGGGCGTCCACGCTATGGATGCGCGCGCGTCCGTGGAGAGTGTCCGTGCGGATGCCGGCCTGGAGGCCGGTGAGGGCGATGGCGTCGCAGCCGATGGACCGGAGGGCCATGGCCATGAGGGTGCATGAGACGATTTCCCCGGAAGAGAGGAGGAGGTCCAACTCCCTGGGGGCCGGCTTGTCGGAAACCTGACGGGCAAGGTCGATAAGCTCGTCGGTGGTGTCTCCCATGGCCGAGACCACCGCAACAACCTGGGCGCCGCCGGACGCGGCGTCGGCGATGCGGCGGGCCACGACGCGAATCATCTGAGCGTCAGCAAGGGAACTGCCGCCGTATTTTTGAACGACGATAGGCATTACAGGGTTCTTTCGGAAGCCACTCTAATGTTAGCGCCCGCTGGCGACGACTGGCAGATCATCCCCGACTAGCAGAAGAAAACTCTAGATGGCGCATTCCCCCTCGCCGCGCTCCACCTTGTACGTCACCGTCTTCTCCCAATCCATGTACAGGCCCTGGGAGTCTCCGTTCAGGGACGGGATGTCGGCGCACTTCTCGACCAATTGCTTGATGGGGGCGGTTCCGACCCTGGCCAGAAAGTCGTTGAACTTCTCACCCGACTGCCGATTTTCCTGGAAGTGCTCCGCAATCATACGCACCAGCTGGGGGACCTTCTTGGCCGGGACTTTCGCCCTGGGGATGCGTACGCCATAGGCGGTTTCTTCCGAGGCGCCGTCCCCGTATTGCCCGGCCAGGAACAGTTCGTAGGCCGGAATCTGCATGCCGGAAGGCCCCTTCATGGCAGCGCCGTGGAAGCCGATGTTGGCCACGTGGTGCTGGCCGCATCCGTTGGGACAGCCGCTGATCTTCACGTGCATTTCTTTGACCGCGGGGTCCTGGTAGGCCGAGGGATTGCCCAGAAGCTCTTCCCTGACGGCTCGACCCAGACCCATTGACGACGTGATGCCCAGCTCGCAGCTGTCCGTGCCGGGACACGAGACCACGTCGGTCATGCCGTGGGCCTCCGGCTCCGCAAGGCCGACGTCGTCCAACGCCTTCCAAAGGTCGAACAGCCGGCCTTCCGGCACCCACCGGAGCGCCAAGTTCTGCTCCAGGGTCGTCCTGGCAGACCCACCTGTGAACTTGCGGACCATCTCGGCCAGCGCGGGAAACTGGTCCACCTCTATGTCGCCCTGGGGCACGGTGACGTGCACAAGCAGATAACCGGCTTGCTTCTGAGGGGTGACGTTGGTCTCCTTCCAATACAGAAACTCCTTGGGGAGCTCCCGGCCGTTGGACGGGGCCGCAACCAACGCCGGCGGCGATTCGCTGTAGACCTGGTCCAACGCCATGAGCGGTGTCGGGTCGACAGGATCCACCTTCTCCAACTCCTCTTCCACCATTGCTTTGAAGGCGTCGAAGCCAATCCTGTGAATGAGCACCTTGATTCGCGCCATCATGCGGTTCTTCCGAAGCATGTCGGCCCGTTCGAAGACCCGCCAGATGGCCGTGGCCACCCGCAGGTAATCTTCCATGGAAACGAATTCGTAGAGGGTCTGGCCCAGCTTCGGCATGATGGAAGTGCCGCCCCCCACCAGAACTTTGAAGCCCCGTTGGGCGTCGGCGCCCTCCCCGCGCACCTGGGCGATGTAGGCCAGGTCTTGAAGGGGAGAGATTATGTCGTCATGATCGGCGCAGCCCGTGAAGGAAGTTTTGAACTTGCGCGGGAAGTTCTGCGTCAGCGGATGCCGCACCGCATAGCGCACGTAGGCGGCCAGATAGGGGGTAACGTCGAAAAGTTCATCGGGGCAGACGCCGGATTGAGGCGGGGCAACCACGTTTCGCACGGTGTTGGCGCAGGCCTCCCGCGTGCTCAAGCCCACCTTGCCCAGAATCTCCATGGCCTCAGCGCAGTCTTCCAGGGTCATGTGATGCAGCTGGATGTTCTCCCTGGTGGTGATGTGACCCTTCTTCAGAGGCGTGTACTTCTCTACGATCTCGCCAAGGCTCTCCAAAGCCTCCGGCGTGAGCACACCCCCGGGGACTTTGATGCGAAACATCTGCGATTCGGGCTGACGCTGGCCATAGACTCCCTGGTGCAGCCGGAAAGCCATGAAGGGGGCTTCCTCAACCTGGCCCGCCCGGAACAGTTTCACCTTGTCACGGTATTCCTCCACTTCCTCGTGGAGATAGGGGATGATTCCGTTGGACAGCTTGGCGAGTTGCTGACTGTCCTTATGCTTTTCCGACTGAGTCCTACGCGTCTTCTGAATCAACTTCCGCTCCTAAAAACAAAATGCGCCTCTTCACTCCAAAGTGTAGAGAGGCGCAGCCCTTTGGCTTCGACTTTCGTCCTCCCCTATGGAGGACAGGTACAGAGATGGTAAAGGTCGTCTGGATATCTCATCCCAAATAGTCTATTCCCA
>CAYNJI010000070.1:0-3482 GCA_964397605.1 uncultured Dehalococcoidia bacterium
GGCCTGATGCTACGACGATTAGCTCACTCCAACGCTTTTTAGACACCCTCTAAGACAAAGTGCCACGAAATTTCCTATAATGCCGCTAAATATAAGCGAAGCCCCAGGATGTACGTCAGTAACCGCACCATGTCATTCTGAGCGCAGCGAAGAATCTCGCCGACAGCGGTATGTGTGACAGGTGGGCCTTACGGTCACCCTTCGGGGCCACGGAAACAAGAAGGGAGGCGCAGTGCTATGACACAGATGAATCAGGCCATGGCGGTCTTGAAGCTCAGCTTGGCTGAAATGCGCGCCCGGGACGACCGGCTCAAGGCCATGATCCACCAGTTTGAGACTCAGCTAAAGCGTATTCCCCGGCAGGCCATGTACGGACGGGCGCCCCTTAACCTCGCCCTGGGCTCTATGGCCGAAATCGAGGAGCGCCTTCGCCACTCCCAAACGCAGCGTCGCCACCTCCTCAACATCATGGAGCAGGCCCGCCTGGAACTGGAGGCCCTTGTACTGGTGCAACGCATAGAGTCGGCCAGGGAGAAGCTTGCTCAGTTGAAGAAGCAGATGAGCGGCGATATGGACGAGGATACCCAGGACCAGATTATTCGCTTGGAGGGGTACATCGCCCAGTACAGCAAGCAGGCGGAACGGGCCATCACCACCGGCTACAGCCGCCAGGCAGCGTGATCCCTTCGGTCCGTCCAGACGAGGTAGAAGAATCCATCCCTCCCAAGCGCCCTTCCTGAAAATCGCGAACGCTTGAAGCCAGCTACAATGGATGCCAAGATTCAACAGCGCGTAGACCAACTCCGCAAGGAGATAAACCGCCACAACTATCGTTACCACGCGTTGGACGCCCCGGAGATAGCCGACGCCCAATTCGACGCGTTGATGCGCCAACTCCGAGAGTTGGAAGACAAGCATCCTGATTTGGTGACGCCGGAGTCTCCCACTCAGCGGGTGGGTGCGCCGCCGGCGCAGGGTTTCGCCCAGGTGGAACACCGGCTGCCCATGCTCAGCTTGGCCAACGCCTTCAACCCTGAAGAACTGGCCGCCTGGTATCGCCGCGTTTCCAATCTTCTCGGCGTGGATGCTCCCGACCTGGTGTGTGAGTTGAAGATAGACGGCCTCGCCGTTTCCCTCATGTATCAAGAAGGCCGCCTGGTTCAAGGAGCTACCCGAGGCGACGGTTTCCGCGGCGAAGACGTCACCCATAATCTCCGCACCATCCCCAGCATTCCCCTCGCTCTGCTGGATGACGCTCCTCGCCGGCTGGAAGTTCGCGGCGAGGTCTTCATGTCCAAAGACGCCTTCGCCAGTCTCAACCGCGAGCGAGAGGCTAAGGGAGAACCCCTCTACGCCAATCCCCGCAATACCGCCGCCGGTTCCGTTCGTCAGCTGGACCCCGCCATGACGGCTTCCCGCAATCTGGAAATCTACGTCTACTCTCTTGGAGACCGAGATGACGGCGACCAGGAGAACGGAGGCACATCCAATACCCACTGGGACGCTTTGGAGAAGCTGCGCCGTCTCGGTTTCCGCATTAGCCCCCACAATCGACTTTGCCTTACCCTTGAGGAAGTGGAAGGCTACTACCGAGAATGGCTGGAGGGTATCCACGACCTGCCATTCCATGCCGACGGCGTGGTGGTCAAGGTCAACTCCTTCCAATATCAAGAGGAGCTTGGGTTCGCGGGCAGGGAACCCCGTTGGGCCATCGCATACAAGTTCCCCGCCGAGCAGGTCGTCACCCGTCTGCTGGACATAGGCATCAACGTGGGCCGCACGGGAAGCCTCAACCCCTTTGCGAAGCTGGAACCCGTGGTGGTAGGCGGCGCCACCGTGAAGATGGCCACGCTCCACAACGAGGAGGACATCCACAGGAAGGACATCCGCATCGGCGATTGGGTGACCGTCGAGCGGGCCGGAGAGGTGATTCCAAAGGTGGTGGGCCCCGTTGTGTCCCGGCGAACCGGCGAGGAGCGCAAATTTAGCATGCCGGCCCAATGTCCCATTTGCGACACGGAGGTGGTCAAGGCGGAGGATGACGCCTTGCACCGGTGTCCCAACGCCGCCTGTCCCGCCCAGTTCTTCGAGCTCCTCAAGCACTTCGTCAGCAAGGGAGCCATGAACATCGACGGACTTGGCGAGAAGTGGTGCGCCATATTGATCGACAAGGGGCTGGTAAAGGACCTGGCGGACCTCTACTATGTCCAGCGGGATCAGCTGCTGGCCCTGGACCGCATGGGTGAGAAGCTGGCCGCGAAAATCATGGACAACATAAAAGCCAGCAAGACGCGCCCCCTCTCCCGCGGGATCTTTGCCCTTGGCGTGCTTCACGTAGGCTCCGAGAACGCCGACCTGCTGGCCTCCCATTTCAGAAGTATCGACGAGATAGCTCAGTCACCCGAAGAGCGACTTACCGAAATACCCGGCATTGGCCCAAAGATTGCCGCCAGCATCGCCGCCCACTTCGTCGTAGAGTCCAACCGGGCCGTCATCCATAAACTGCGTACGGCGGGGGTCAGGCTGGAGCGACAAGAATCGGAGGAGGCGCAATCGATGGCCCCGCTGCCTCTCCAGGGCCAGACCTTCTGCATCACGGGGACCCTCTCCAGCATTTCGCGATCCCGTGTTCAGGCCAGAATCAAGTTCCTGGGTGGCGCCGCCACCTCCAGCGTCACCCGCAAGACCACCTATCTGGTTGTGGGCGAAAATCCCGGCTCCAAGGTTGCCACGGCCCAGCGGTTGGGCACCGAAATCATCGACGAAGATAAGTTGCTGGAGATCCTGGAATCCTCCGTTCAAACGTCCTGATTGTCCTCCCTCATCGGCGTTAGAATATAGCTATGACTACCCCTGCTGAAAACGCCGACGCCAAATCTCCATTCGCCGCCCTCAACCCTCCGGCGGAACGGCCCCGACTGAAAATCATCGTCGGTCTGGGCAATCCCGGCGCCCGCTACGCCGGGACCCGTCACAACATGGGCTTCGCCTGTATCGACAAGCTCGCTCAGCGTTGGAGCATTCCCCTTTCCGACCGCCGTCAGCATGCCGTCCTGGGGCAGGGGGAAGTGACGGGCGCACCGGTGGTTCTGGCCAAGCCCCGAACCTACATGAACAACAGCGGCGAAGCCGTCCATTACCTGTTGGCCCGCTTCCGCGTCCAAGCCTCCGACCTGGTGATAATCTACGACGAGATGGACCTGCCCCTTGGGACCATCCGGCTGCGGCCCCGCGGAGGGACCGCCGGACATCAGGGTATGGCCTCTATTATCGACGCGCTGGGCAGCAACAAGTTCCCCCGTGTGCGGGTGGGTATCGGCAAGCCTGAGCGAGCCGATGATTGGATACGCTACGTTCTCGAACCCTTCTCCCCGGAAGAAATGCCTCTGGTGAGCGACGTTGTGGGACGCGTTGCCGCTTCCGCCGATTCTTTGCTGATAGAAGGCATAGACAGAGCAATGAATCGGTTCAACACCATACCC
>CAYNJI010000070.1:3582-5941 GCA_964397605.1 uncultured Dehalococcoidia bacterium
TCATGCGGGAGGACCGCTCGTCGGACGGTTTAGACACGGAAGAAGCGCTCACCAACGCCCCCCGTCGTGAAGACGATTTCTTCCGCGTCAACGCGGTGCTGGAGGAATAGACCTTGAGCCTGTACCCATCCAAACCGACCGGCCTATTCTGGCCTCCGACTTCAACTCGGCACTGGAGGAAAACCTCGTGACCGCTCTTCACGGTCTGACGCTCCAGGAGGCCCACCGCTTGCTTCGCCGCCGCGAGGCAAGCTCCGTGGAGATTACCCAGGCCTGCTTGGAGCGTATCCGTCAGGTGGAACCCAATATCAACGCTTTCGTCACCGTCACAGAAGAGTTGGCCTTGGAGCAGGCTCGTAATGTGGACGAAAACCGCAGCTACGACAAGGGTTCGGCGCTCTCCGGCATTCCCTTCCAGGCCAAAGACGTAATCTGCACCAAAGGTATCCGTACCACCTGCTCCTCCCGTATGTTGGAGGGCTTTGTGCCGCCCTACGACGCCACCGTTATGGAGAAGCTCTACGCCAATGACGCTGTTCTGTTGGGCAAAGGCAACATGGACGAATTCGCTATGGGATCGTCTACGGAACACTCCGCCTTCTACCCCACCAGGAACCCCTGGGACGTCTCGCGGGTGCCTGGTGGCAGCAGCGGAGGCAGCGCCGCGGCCGTGGCGGCCGACGAGGTCTTCTACGCCCTTGGCTCCGACACGGGCGGCAGCATCCGCCAGCCGGCCTCCCTCTGCGGCATAGTTGCCCTCAAACCCACTTATGGCCTGGTGAGCCGGTACGGGCTCATAGCCTTCGCATCTTCCCTGGACCAGATAGGCCCTATGACCAAGAGCGTCGCCGACGCCGCTCTGGTACTGAACGCCGTGGCCGGCTACGACCCCCGGGACTCCACCTCCATAGACACGCCCATCCCGGACTATGCCCAATCTCTCACCGGCGAGGCGAAGGGACTGCGGGTGGGCGTGCCCGCCGAGTTCTTCGGCGAGGGTACCCAGCCGGGAGTGCTGGAGGCCCTGACGACGGCCCTGGGGGTTCTCGAAGGCCTGGGCGTTTCCGTGGAGGAGACCACCCTCCCCAGCACCAAGTACGCCACCGCCTGCTATCACATCATCGCCCCGTCCGAGTGCTCGGCTAACCTCGCCCGTTACGACGGCGTAAAATTCGGCCACTCCAAGGGAGAAGCGGCGAGCATCTGGGACGCCATGGAAAAGACCCGCCAGGAGGGTTTTGGGCCGGAGGTCAAGCGGCGAATCATGCTGGGCGCCTACGCCCTCTCCTCTGGCTACTACGACGCCTATTATCTGAAGGCCCAGAAGGTGCGGACCCTCATCTGCCGGGAGCTGGACCAAGCCTTCCAGAAATATGATGCCCTTGTCACTCCCACCTCCCCCACCGTCGCTTTCGGTTTAGGGGAAAGGATGGCGGACCCACTGGAGATGTATCTGAGCGACATCTGCAACATTTCGGCTAACATGGCCGGCATTCCGGCCCTTACTGTCCCCTGTGGCTTCTCCGATGATCTGCCGGTGGGCATGCAGCTGATGGGTCCAGCTCTTTCGGAACCAACGCTCATCCGGCTGGGCTACGCCTACGAGCAGTCAAGCCCCTGGAGCAAGCGCCGTCCCGACCTCTAACCGCAGCGCTCCATTCTTGCATTATCTTGCTTACCATCCTGAACACAGCGAAGAATCTTGCCGCCCTTTCGCCTACAATCTGTTTTGAGGGCTGCGGCGTAACTGAATGAGATGGACGTAGTTTGTCGCCAGGATTTGACAAAGGGGGAGTTTTATAGTATTTCTACCTTTTGGGCGGTATAGCCTACGTTTTTAACGCCCTAGTCATTCCTTAGGCAAACTTGTCGAGCGCACTTTTCGCTCAGGGTTTCGGACATGGTAGATCTCATTGGGTCGGAATCCGCACTCTAGAACCTAAGAGAGGCATATGAAATGCAAAGATATCTAATTTTTCGGTTTGGCCAATCTATCATCGCGCTCATTGGCGTCTCGATGCTTGTCTTCTTCCTTACACGTCTCAGCGGCAACGTGTTGGACTTGATGTTGCCTATCGAGGCGACTCCGGAGGACTTCGAGAGGGTAGAGAAGGCCTGGGGTTTAGACAAACCCATGGTCGTTCAGTACGGCATATACGTGAGGAACGTATTGAAAGGCGACTGGGGAGAGTCTTGGAAATGGGGCAGCGGCGCCCTTGAGATAGTCCTCGAAAAGTTCCCCGCCACTTTGCAGTTGGCAGCCTTTACCCTGGCGATCAGCACCTTCCTTGGGTTATCTATCGGTATGCTTGTGGCTACGAAGAAGGACACGCCCTTCGACTGGGGAGGCAAGATAATT
>CAYNJI010000071.1:0-5938 GCA_964397605.1 uncultured Dehalococcoidia bacterium
ATGAGGGGTTGGTCGCACAGCATATAACGGGCGACCACAAGGGTCGCCCCTACGGGAGAAGGATAGCGGGATGGGATGTTCACCCCCATCCCCCGTCTTCACAAGGGCAGGCTCTAACCTTCCACCATCAAGGGGGAAGGGATTTGTAGGCTCGGAACGGGCTGTTTTCCTAGTAATGCCCGGTTGCGATTTAGGGCGCCAACTCGGCCACGGCCGCTACCAGCTTCTCCATGTCTTCTTCGTTGTTGAAGGCGTGGGTGGCTGCCCGTATGCAGGTGAGCTCCGACACTTGTCGAACCACTATGCCGTACTCGTTCCACAATCGATTCACTGCCTCATCCGGCGCAACGCCTTCTATCTGGAAGGAGGTTAGGCCGCAGGAGCGGGCGTCGTCCATGGGGGAGAGGACCTTAACGCCGGACACTTCCGACAGGGCCTTCTTCAGCTGACCGGCCAGGGCCAGCGTCCGGGCCTCCACGGCTTCGACGCCCATCTCGTGATGGAAGGCCACAGCTTCGGCAAACCCTGCCGCCAGGGGCGCGCTGGAGGTGGTCAAGAGGAACTTGTCTATGGTGTCCGTGCTGGGATCGAAACTTCCATGCTCGTCGTAGGACGCGGCGGCCCGGCCCGATACGCGTGTTGGGGCAACGGAGGGTATCAGGTCCTGACGGATGAACAACGCCCCAGTCCCGTCGGGCCCCAAGAGCCACTTCTGGCCGGGAATGGAATAGAAGTCGCAGTCCAACGCCCGCAGGTCAAGGGCAATGTGGCCCGCCGTCTGCGCTCCGTCTATGAGCATCTGCACCCCTGCGTCTCTGGTGAGCTTCCTCAACCCCTCCGCGGGCATGCGTAGGCCGCAGGTGTACTGGATGTGGCTGAAGAATAGGAGGCGCGTCCGGGGAGAGATGGCCTCGGCAACCCGGCTCAGAATCTCCTCGTGGGTGTCGGTGGGACTAAGGTCGAGGACCTTCAGACGAACGCCGTGGCGGCTGGGCAGCAGGTAAGCCGGGATGAGCACGGAGCTGTGCTCAAGACCGAAGGTGATGACTTCGTCTCCCTCCCTCCAGTCGAGGCCATTCACGACAAGGTTCAGACCGTCGGTGGTGCACTGGGTAAGGACGATTTCCTGGGGCGATACGTTGAGGAGGGCTGCCGCCCCTTCTCGGGCTTTTTGCTGGATCTCCCGACCGCTCTGGTATACGGGGGGGCTGGTGGGGCCGTTGTAGCTTTCGTATTCCACGCGGTCTGTGACCGCATGCACGACGGATTTGGGGGAAGGGCCATCCCAACCCGTGTTCAGGTAGACCATCTTTTGGCAAGCCGGAATCTGTTCTCTAATCCACTGGACGTCCACTTATCAACTCCTAGTCAGATTGGTGGCCCAATGATAGCACTTGGGCTAGACGGCGCGCGCCTTGGGTATGGAGGTGGAAGGGTTGCTTGAAAGGGATTGCTTTTTTGCTGCGTATGATTGAATTCGGTAGATGTTTGAGGTTTTCCCGTGCGTGGCGGCATTGATTTTTTGGCGGGTTTTGGGGTGTATTCGGGCCATGGTTTTAGTGTAGCGCAAAGGGGGCAGAGGTGGAAGGGAGAGACGTCGATAGGCAGTGTGGATTTGGAAAGAGAAGGGGTGGGGACGCGTCCCCAACGTGTGATTTTGAGCGGAGGGACGGAGGGTGAGGAAGTTCGTTCAACTTGGTCCAACTCCGAGCGATTGGCTCCGGGGCTGCAAAGTTGCGTTATGTGCGGTCTTGCTTCAACATAGATAGGTTAACTTACTGTAGAGCCGTCCTTTGGGAAAACCGGCCGCGCAGGAAAGTCGTAATACGGTCAGGAGAACCCAAGGATGAGCCAAGAACTAAACAGTCCCCTGGAGTCCACGTGTCCCCACTGCGGGGCAATGGACCAGGAGACGGGATCCCGGTGTGAGGGATGCGGTCGCCTCATAGCCGAAGGCATACCCGAGTGGGCGCAGAAGATGCCCCGGCGCGGCCTCTTCGGGCGGCAGGGCCTCATCTTCATGACCCAGAACAAGTGGCTTCTCATCGTTCTGTCCGTCATAGCGGTGGCGGCGGTGGTATGGCACAACTACCACGTCATCCCCAACCCCGTTACACTGCTTCAGACTAGGCCCAGCACCAACCTTTCGTCCCTTTCCGAGCCAGGCCAATGGTCCATGGCGGCGTCGAATTACGAGCGAACCAGCTACGTGCCGAACCCACCATCGCTGCCCCAAGGGAATCTCCTCTGGTCGACGGAGGCGGGATTAATCGAGGGTCAATCGCTGCCCGCCATCGTGGACAGCACGCTATACGTGGGCAGCCGCTTCAAGTTCATGGCCCTGGATGCAAACACGGGGCAAACAAAATGGCTGCGCGACATGCCTGGCCTGGTGAACTCATCCCCCGCCGTGGCAGGGGACAACGTGTACGCGGGTTCCACCGACACCAAGGTCTGGGCCTTCGATAAGGACACCGGCGATACCAGGTGGACGTTCAATACGGACAACTACATTAGCAGTTCCCCCATGGTTGCCAACGGATATCTATTCATCGGATCCGGCGACAATTCGATGTACGCCTTGGACGCGGCAACGGGAGAGAAGCTGTGGGAGTTCCCTACCGAGAACCTGATAACCGCGCCGCCTTCTCTGTACAAGGGGGTCCTCTACTTTTCTTCCCAGGACAACAGCCTCTATTCCGTCAACTACCGCACGGGCGAGGGAAGGATGCGGTTCCGCACCCGGGGCGTCGCGTCGTTCGAGCCCGCGGTGATGTCCCACGGACTGGCGTACATGGCCTCCGCCAACGACATCCTCACGGCCAAGGCAGGCATTCGGGAGATCCCCGGCCGATGGCAGCGGGAGAAGCTGTGGGGGACCCTGTGGCTGCGGTGGGGCGCGCCCATTCCGAGGCCGCCGTCTCAGCAGGGGACCAATTGGCGATGGTCGCCGCCGGACAAGGCATTTATAACCTCTGCGCCAGCGATGACGGAAGATACCCTTTACGTGGGGGACTCTGAAGGAACATTCCGATCTATGGAACCAACAACGCCCACGGAGATATGGGCCTTTCAGGCGAAGGGCGGCGTTCGATCATCGCCCATAGTAGCCGCCGACACTGTGTACTTCGCCACTACCGAGGGGCTGGTCTACGCCCTTAACCGGCACACTGGACAGGAGCTTTGGAGCGTATCCCTGGGTTCGCCGGTGATGCTGGCTCCGTCGCTGGCGGAGGGAAAGCTGTTCGTCAGAACAGAGGATGGTCGTATCCACGCCATAGAGTGACGAATGGGGGTTGGGATGATGGCCGGGGGTTGAGGCATGAAGGGTAGGGGGCGGTTCGCGAACCGCCCCTACGGGTGGAGAGGGGAACTAGCGGTTACCAGTGCCAGATAGCGTCGTGGGCATCGAAGAGGTCTGCCAGATCTTCCCGGCCAACCATATTGATCCCGTCAACTAGCTCCGACTCGTTGATGCCCCGGTCTTCCACGTCCTCCCTGACCACGTAGGTATCCACGCCCGCCCCAATGAGGCCCTCTACGTCCTCGTCCAACTTGGGGGGGTTGGAAAGGGGAACGCCGCCGATGGTTATGCCGCTGGCGTCCTGGCCCCTAACGGCGTAGTTCACGGCGTTAGAGCGGAGGAGGACGGAGATGTCCGCCCCGGCGTTCTTGAGAATGTGGGACATCCAGAGGATGGTATCGTCCTGCTCCTCCAGGGTGCCGTGGTAGGCCCGTTCGACGATGGAAAGGATTTTGGACATGCGACCCTCCTACTTGGTGCCGATTACCAGGGTGTTAGAGCTTTCCTGAGACCATTTGAAGAAGTCCGCCGGCGCACCGCGGCGGGCGCCGTCTATCCAGTTGCCGGAACCGCGCTCGTCGACGCAGAGGCCGCAGTTGATCCAGTCCACCTGCTCGGTGGCGAGAAGGCCGGCGATGAACCGGGAACTGGAGGGGTGGTCTTCCTCCTCAGCGGTGGTGCCCTTAACCGGATTGGGATGGGCGGCCTGGTCTTTCATCGTCAGGTTGACTGCGCCTTCGTAAGCAAACACGTTCACCTGGTGGCCCTTTCGCACCGCGGCGTCCATGATGCGCATGGCCGTGGTGGTGGTTTCAGCCTCGTAGGGCGGGTCCATAAGGGCGATGGTAATGGTTGCCATAGCTGCTCCTCAGTGCCAAAGGGTTTTCAGTATGATGACGTCGGTAGATACCAAAGGCAATTGCTTCCTATCCTACGGCTCTTTAATGCCAAAGGGCTTTGGTATCTTCCTTGGCCAGCAGGTCCACCAGGAAGTCCACGTCGGACACCTCAACACCGCCTACCAGAGGGGTAGGGGCAATGCCGCGCTCCCGTAAAGAGAAATCATCCGCCAGCACCCTGACGGGCTGGCTCTGCTGGAAGAGGCGGTTGAGTGGGTTGTTCCTCACGCCAGGACGGGTAACGAGGACGCCGTTCTGGACGAGGAAGAGGGTAACGCTATTGCCCTTGCGAGCCAGGTCTGCCGCCATGTCGTACATATAGCGGGCGTCGCCGTACTCGAAGGGGTCACGGGATTCAATAAGCAGGTAGTTGGCCAAGAGACACCCCCGCAAGGCAGGCATGCGCCAAGCTAGGACGCTGCCGTGGAATGGCTCATTATAGCAATTAGAGGCGCTTATCGTCAACGGGAGAAGAAAGCCTGGCGGGAATGAGGCGCTTTTTCGTGTAGAATGGGCCTTGTGGAACCGGGTTTGCAGGACTACTTCTTCGAACGGGTAGACGAGGGCAACGACGCCCTCTTCTATGGGGAGCCGCGACTCGTCGTGCATATCGACGACGTCGCCATCGAACAGATAGGGCGCATATTCGAGGAATTCCTGCCCGCCAACGGCGTCATCCTGGACCTGATGAGCAGCTGGCGGTCGCACCTACCCGCGGATTTCGTCAAAGCTCGGATGGTGGGGCTGGGGCTGAACGCTCTGGAGATGCGGGAGAACCCTCAACTGGACGATTTTTTGGTCCATGACGTTAACAAAGAGCCTCGACTGCCCTTTGACGACGCCCGCTTCGACGGGGTGATCCTGACCGTGTCGGTGCAGTATCTGACGCGACCGCTGGAGGTGTTGAGGGACGTTTGCCGGATACTCAGGCCGGGATCCCCCCTGGTGATTACGCTCTCTAACAGGATGTTTCCCACCAAGGCGGTGCGGATATGGCAGGGGTGCAGCGACGAGCAGCGGATGACGTTGGTAAAGCTGTACCTGCAGAAGGCGGGGGGCTATGCGGGCATTCGGGCGGAAGACCGCAGCCCTCTGCCCAAGGGCGCTTCCGACCCGGTGTACGTGGTGACGGCGAGGAGGGGTGATTGTGATTGACCATCCGGTCTAGTTGTCCTTTGCCACCCACATCAGCGTTCCTCGGTGGGCTTCGCCTGCAGACGGCATGACTGCAATGCCCGCTCGAAGGGGTCTGTGGTTACTTTGTCTGTGTCCCATTGTTTTTCCTCCTTATTTCTCGTTCATTCTCTATATTTGTTCCTGAACAGTTACTGAATACCTGCTTCATCAGGAGATGCATCAGAATAAATTAAGTGGTTGCCTACGACGATATGCACCGGGACTCCCGCAATGCAGCTCGGAATCCGGTATTCCGATGGAATTGTGCGCAGGTCCACCATATGCTCGAGGTGGATTTCGACAACTGTTCTGTCCGTAGGCACACCATCCCAGGTTGACAGTTCCTCCACAAAGACAAGTGAGTAGTAGGGATACCTCCGTAGCTTGTCTTCATATGCATAAAAGCCATTCCAGATTCGCCTGAATTCTGGACCGAGTCTTGTGTACCTGGATTCCCTTCTGGTCTTTATATCCAAATTCATACTGGTGTAAGCGAAGTTGGGATCATTCTCCATCCTTTGCCTCATTCTCTCTGGCAGATCGGCAAATTCCTGTGACG